>JABBBA010000351.1:0-9770 GCA_018607685.1 K189A clade bacterium
AGAACCCTTGCGGCGAATGTAGCCAATGTAACCTCGTTTCAGCGGGTACGCACCCGGACCTCCTGGAGGTGACGCTTGAAGATTCAAAACAGATTCGAATCGAACAGGTTCGAGAGCTCATCCACTGGGCTACCCAGACGTCTCAACAGGGTGGTTATAAAATTTGTATCATCAATCCTGCCGACAAGCTGAATATCCAGTCTGCTAATGCTCTCTTAAAAGTTCTGGAAGAACCACCACCCAGGACACTGATATGCCTGGTGTCGGATCAACCTACGCGTTTACTACCAACCCTGCGAAGCCGCTGTCAACGCATTAGTCTGGGTTCACCGTCCAGGCAGGAAGCCGTTGCCTGGTTGCAGGGTCAAATGGATTCCTCAGCTGATGTTGAATTGCTATTGGGTATCGCCGGCGGTATGCCGCTACGCGTGCTGAATGCTATCGATGAGGATTACCTCAAATTACGGCAGGAACTAGCCTCACATCTGGTTCCATTGTCGGAGGGGGCCAGGTCTCCGATTCAGGTGGCTGCGTTGATGGCGGGCGAAGAGGTGGGGCGTGTTCTTGAATTACTTTACCAACTTGTTTCAGACTCAATCGCATTCACCTTGTCTGGTGGAAAGGTACTTAAAAACAGGGATCTAAGGGAAACCATCGAGCAATACAGCCATCTGGCATCCGTTGCACACCGATACCAACTATTGGATCACATCAGCAAGGCGCAGGGGCAAATTAACGGGACTTCCAATGCAAACGGTCAGATGCTGCTGGAAGGGATATTTGTCAAAGCCGCGTAGATAGTAATGAGATTCCAGATCGTTTTGAATCCCAGGTTCATCATTCTCGGCTTGTAGATTAGAAACTCATAAGGCATGATCTCGATCATCATATTTCAGGTAAGTAGCCATGGCGAAGTTAGCCCGAGGCGGCGGCAAGAAAACCATGATCGCTCTGACGATCAAGGACAAGGTCGTACTACATAACTACTACATGCCATTTATTAGAAATGGAGGTCTGTTCATTGCGAACCGGACTGAATATGACCTGGGCGATGACGTCTTCATCCTGCTAAACCTGATGGACGAATCCGAGAAAATCCCGGTTGCAGGGAAAGTAGTTTGGATCGCCAAAAAAGGGGTTAAAAGTCCCCACACGCCGGGTGTAGGCATTCAGTTTAGTGACCCTGACAATATCGCGAAAGACAAGATTGAAACCTATCTCGCAGGAAGCCTTGGTTCCGCGAACGCCACTGCCACGATGTAGCAGGTTCTTTGAAGCCTTTTGTTCGGTCTGCTTGGTAGCAGTGCAGCAAATCTTCTGCTGAATCGTTTACCGACAACTAATTATGCCATTCAAACCGTAGGATCATTCCTGTAGGTAAACCAGGTCCTCTCAATTTGCTCGTGAATTCTTGCAAGATCCAGTTGAACCTCATCAATAAACCAATGCAGTTCTCCGCTACCGAATAGATCAATGACGTTCGAGGTTTTGATCCTTTGCTGTGCAACATTAGTTGCCCGTTGGGGGGCCTCTGAAAGTGGTAACTGCTCACAACATTCGGACACCTCGTCCAGGCAGAAGTCTACGGACCTTGGGAAATGTTCATCTCTCAACAGGAAGTCTGCGACATCCTCACCATTTACATCGTCATCGACGTGCTGTCGATACATCTGGTAACCGGAAAGTGACATTAGAAGGCTGGTCCAGAGCAGCTGTTCGTAATCTGCAAGTTCGGTGTGCTCAGGATCATTCAGATTGTAACAACCGATATCGAGTATCCGTGTTGTCATATCTGCGCGTTCAAGTTTACGGCCCAGCTTCATGAAGTTGAATGCCTCGGTGACACTCATGCAACCGGTCAGGTACCCCGTGAACTCATGACAGCGACCGATGACCTCAGCGAGAAATGCATCTCGTCCTTCGCGCTTTAGAGGTTTGCCAAGGTTGTTTTCCACAAAGTGGTGGAGTTTGTTGATCTTCTCCCACGCTTCCCTGGGCATGATTTCACGGCTTGTCCGTGCGTTTTCCCTGGCGTTCTTGAGTGCCGTTCGAATAGACGAAGTCTCACCCTGGGTCAGGAACTTAACGACATTTTGTTCATTCTCCAGCTGATAAGTCTTATGAAAGTTATCCTTATCACCGGTAATGTCGATCAGGCTTGCCCAGATATGTTTTGAGTTAGGCAGATCGAGTGCGAGATTAGTGTTAACCCTTAAAAGAAGCGCCGTGCTTTCTACGCGCTCCATGTATCGGCCTATCCAGAACATCCTTTCTGCAACGCGAGACAGCATCAGCGAGCTCTCCCTGGCTGGTCAATTATCCAGGTATCTTTACTACCACCGCCCTGGGAAGAATTCACAATCAGTGATCCTTTGATCAATGCTACTCGTGTTAGTCCTCCGGCGGAGACAAAACTCCTATCGCCCTGCAGGATAAAAGGCCTGAGATCAACATGCCGGGGTTCGATCGAATTACCGGACATGGTTGGCACGGTAGAGAGGTCAATGATTGGCTGTGCGATGAAATTCCGCGGGTTTGATTTGATCTGCCGGCGCATCTCCGCCGTGCGGCGTTTGGTTTCTGTTGGACCGATGTACATGCCATATCCGCCGGATTCATCAGCTGGCTTAATCACGAGGTTTTCCATATTTTGCAGAACGTGCTTCATCTGTTGTTTGTCAGAACACATGTAGCTGGGCACGTTCGGCAGGATGGGATCCTCATCAAGGTAATACTTAATCATCGCAGGTACGTAGGTATAAACCACTTTGTCGTCTGCGACACCTGCGCCCGGTGCATTGGCGAGGGCGACGTTACCTTTCTTCCAGGCTCGCATGAGCCCCTTTACACCGAGTATTGAGTCCTTGTTGAAAACTTCCGGGTCAAGGAATAAGTCATCGACTCGTCGGTAGATGACATCGACGCGACTAAGTCCCTCAACGGTTTTCATGTAAACGCAATCGTCGTCACCAACAACCAGGTCCTGACCTTCTACGAGTTCAGCGCCCATCCTCTGGGCAAGGAACGAATGTTCGAAATAGGCGGAGTTGAAGATACCAGGGGTCAGTACAACCACCTCGGGCAGGTCTTTCGGCCTTGGCGAAATTGAGCTCAACGTATCCAGCAACTGGGCAGGGTAGTTGTCCATGGGTAGAATCGAGAACTTCTCGAACAGTTCAGGCAGAAGCTTCTTGGAGATATTCCGGTTTTCAAGCATGTACGAAACACCGGAAGGAACCCGCAGGTTGTCTTCGAGTACATAAACGGTGCCGTCGCCGCCCCTGATGATGTCGGAACCACACACATGGGCCCAGACACCATGTGCCGGTTTCATGCCCTCACAAATTTCGCGGTAATTTTTTGAGGTTTTGAGTAGTTCAGCGGGTATTACCTTATCTTTAACGATCTTGCGGTCGTTATAGACGTCATCGATAAAGGCATTAAGTGCACGAAGACGCTGAGTAAGCCCTTTTTCAATGTGATCCCATTCCTTTCGCATGATTGTTCTTGGGATGATATCGAATGGCCATTCTCGATCTATGTTCTGGCCCTCTGAGTAGACGGTGAAACTTATCCCCAGAGACCTGATGGTCAGTTCGGCGTCGTGTCTAAGAGCATTCAGTTCGGCCTGGGACTTTGACTTGAGGAATTTGCTGAGTTGACCCAATCCTGAGCGGGCCTTTCCCGACGAGAACAGTTCATCATAAGTTTTATTGTTGCTGTAACCACGTATCTGCATCAGGTCTGTGTACTCATCACTTGAATTCTTCTTCCATAATTCTGTAGTGGGTTTCGATCATCCCCAGTTGTTTGTAGGTCTGTTGGGCTGTCGTGTTCTCTTTTTCGACGTAAAGCCTGATTCCGCACACGCCAGCCTCTGAGGAGGCCAGGCTCTTTACGTGTGAGTACATTGTGGTGAAGACTCCCTTTGCCCGATGCGAGGGGACGACGAAAACACTTTGAATCCACCAGAATAAACCGTTGCGCCAGTCGCTCCATTCGTAAGTGATCGCGAGGCATCCGACAACCTCACCCTGATCGAGTGCAACCAGATAAAACCCAAGGGCGCTATCCCGAAGAATGGCATTAACGCCAGGGTGGATTCTATCCCAGTCCAGCTGTTTGCCTTCGGTCTCTAACGCCATCGCCTGATTAAACTCAGCAATAACGTTTGCGTGCTGCGTGCCTGCTTTTACGACTTCTACATCCATAGCACGCATTATAGACAGATCAATCGGTTATGGTCTGATCAACGTGGGTAAATTACCAATGACCGGGTCATAAGAACGTGCCTCAGGTGTAAGGCCGATGATTTCGTTTGACTCAATAGTGTCGTAGCCAAATTTCTGAAGGGCCTAGGCACGTATTTTGTTACTGGCCCAATACCTCTGTCTTCCTGAAACAGGTGTATCACCAGCCCGGAATGGTCATTGATGTAACCGAGTGCCAAATCAAGTTGCTCCCGGCAATCACACCCCAGTGAATGGAACACCTCTGATGTCATGCAGGAAGAATGAATTCTCGGATTCACGGGATTTGAGCGATCGAAATACCGACTGGCTATGGCAACAGCTTCGGCTCCTGAATCATCCTGATAGCATCTAAAGCGGAAGGGGGCTTCGCCGGTAGCCAGTTTAATCGGTAACAGCGTTTCTGAATAAATACTGCTCGTCATGTCGATCGCCAGCAGGGCGCGGGTGTTCGCTGGGCCACGAAAGAGGCTCTGAGGGTTGGATGATTACGCTTCGGCTTTGCGGTGTGAACGGCGTGCTGATCATGGCAGCCGTTCCAGATTGGCACAACTGGACCAGAGCTTCGACCTTGATTCATCCGGTTGATTGATCCTTCATTCACCCACCAGTGTTCATCGGTGAAGGGTGAGAAAGCAGGTTCAAATAAACCCCTAGTGCGTTGATATATATACTAATTATCTAGAAGTTTAAGCGCACGACTCGCGATATCATCGTGCTCCAGAAATCCAATGGCGCGGATCAGGGGCTGTGGGGCCTGCTCTTCCTGGAGTTCCACTCGCCACTTCTGGAGTTGGATAAGCCGCTGGGCCTGGGGAAGTCTCAGCAAGGTTAATAAATGTTGCCGAATGGATGGATCTTCCAGAGCTGCCTGCATAAGGGCGACAAATTCTTCATCTTTGCGCCTTCCGAAGAGTCCCTTAAGAATATTCTGCATTGGCTTGCGACCTGTTTCCCCAGGTGGGTTTTCTGATTGTACAACACGACCAAAGCACAACATCGCCAGATGCCAGTTTGTCGTGGTGCGATGCGGCATCGCGTGGTATATATATGCCCCTTTAAAAGCCTCGGCAGAGCATTGGCAACCAAGCCTTGCCCGCCGTGGATACGCGATGCTCAACAGGAGGAAAAATGGTTTCAGTCGTATATGAGGCACCGGATTCGATAGACGGTGCAATTAGTCTTCTGGCCAATGCGGATGTACCTGCAAAGGTACTTGCCGGTGGCACTGACCTGATTATTCAGACTAACGGGAGTGCTGATGTATCCCGCTTGTTTGTAGATGTTAAGAAAATTGCAGGCATGCTGGATGCGAACCTGTCGGCCGAGGGGCTGGACCTGGGGCCATCCATGAGCTGTGCAGAGTTTACAGCGAGAGAGGATATCAAAAAGGTCTTTCCCGGGCTGGTAGAAGCTGCTTACCTGATTGGATCTACTCAGGTGCAGGGGCGAGCCAGTATCGGGGGTAACCTGTGCAATTCATCTCCCGCTGCAGATACCATTCCAGCGCTGCTCGTGAATGGCGCGCAATGTGTGATCGCAGGCCCCGGCGGTGAGCGTTCGGTTGCTGCGGAGGACTTCATGACCGGTGTAGGTCGAAACTGTATGGAAAAGGGCGAGCTACTCAAAACGATTCATTTGCCTACGCCGGCGGCGAACACTTCCGATGCCTACCTGCGCTTTATCCCAAGAACTGAAATGGATATAGCGGTAGCGGGGGCCGGCGTTAGTCTGACTCTCGATGATTCGGGTACCTGCATCGCAGCAAAAGTGGCGATCGGTGCCGTTGCACCAACAGCATTGTTGGTTAGCGCCGCGGCTGATGCTCTGATCGGAACGAAACTCGATGACGACGCGTTGCAGGCTGCTGCTGATGCCGCGAGCGCCGCGTCCAGCCCGATTTCCGACAGAAGAGGCACCGCTGGGTACCGAAAACAGATTGTTGGTGTACTGGTAAAACGCGCCGCAAAGATAGCGGCGACAAGAGCAAAGGGGAACTAGAAAAATGGCAAAAACACACGTAACAACCAGTATCAACGGGGAACCACAAGAGTTTCTATGTGAGCCAGGAGATACCTTGCTCGATGTATTGCGTAATGACCTGAATATGACGGGTACCAAGGAAGGCTGTGGTTCCGGAGATTGTGGTGCCTGTTCGGTAACCCTCAATGGTCGGCTTGTTTGTTCCTGTCTGGTACTGGGTGTCGAAGTAGAAGGCGCGGAAGTTGGAACAATTGAGGGCGTAAGTTCAGGTGATGGACTGCACGTCATCCAGGAGAAGTTTCTCGAACACGCGGCACTACAGTGCGGTATATGCACTCCGGGGATTATTGTCAGCACCAAAGCGTTGCTGGAGGAAAACCCGAATCCCACGGAGGAGGAGGCCAGATACTACCTTGCGGGCAATCTTTGCAGGTGTACCGGTTACGACAAAATTATCAGGGCGGTGATGGATTCCGCTGAAACGTTGAGAGGAGGTGCCTGATCATGAGTGAAGCACAGGAATTCAAGTACATTGGTCAACGAACCGTTCGGCCAGACGGATTCGATAAGGTGACAGGTCGGGCAGCCTATGGCGCCGATCTAACGCTACCGGGAATGATCTGGGGCAAAACACTTAGAAGCCCGCATGCCCATGCGAAAATTCGTTCTATAGATATCAGCAAGGCTGAAGCCCATCCGGACGTCATGGCGGTCGCAACATTTAAAGATTTTGTAACGCTTCAGTCAGAAAGCATTGCCGCGGGGGAAGGCTCTGCGGATGTCCTTGACCTTGCAAAAAATTGCCTGGCGGATGACAAGGTGCTTTACCACGGTCATGCCATCGCGGCTATTGCTGCAAGAACAGAGCAGGCCGCTAAAGACGCACTTTCTCTAATCGAAGTGAAATATGAACTGCTTAAGCCAGTCATGGATGTAGAAGATGCCATGAAAGAGGACGCGGTCGTCCTGCATGATGATATGTTCACCGCGGGCTATGAGGAGAAACCCGCCAGGGCTTCAAACATAGCAACCCGGGTCGAAATGAAAATGGGTGATGTTGATGCCGGTTTTGCCGACGCAGATGTCATTGTAGAGCGGGAATTTCGAACACCTACGGCGCATCAAGGCTACATTGAGCCACACGCCTGTACGGTGACTTACGACGAAGATGGGCAATCGATGATCTGGTGCTGCACGCAGGGCCACTTCGATGTCAGGACCAGTACCGCAAAGGTCCTGGGTATGGAACTTAGCAAACTTAAGGTTGTTGCCAGTGAAATTGGTGGTGGCTTTGGGGGTAAAACGGTTATCTACCAGGAACCGGTTGCACTCATACTTTCAAAGAAATCCGGCCGTCCGGTCAAGATGGTGATGGACCGTGATGAAGTATTTATTGCAACGGGCCCAACTTCCGCAGCGAAACTAAAAGCAAAGGTAGGCATAAAGAAAGACGGAACCATTACGGCTATGCAAGGCTGGATGGCTTACGAGGCCGGAGCTTTTAAAGGATCACCGATGATGCCGGGTGTGATGACAATGTTTACACCCTATGATTGCCCCAACGTATTGGTTGAGGGATTCGATGTCGTCGTTAACAAATCAAAGGTGGCAGCTTACCGTGCACCGGGAGCTCCCCAGGCAGAGTATGCAGCAGAAATGGTCATCAATGAGCTGGCTGAGAAGCTTGGCATGGACCCCATTGATCTCAGGCTGAAGAATGCAGCCAAAGAGGGGACTCAAACTATCTACGGGCCGAAGCTTAAGAAGGTCGGGCTGGTTGAGTGTCTTGAAGCAGCGAAAAACTCCCCGCACTACCAATCCGCGCTACCCGAGGGACAGGGACGTGGTCTTGCCGCAGGCTTTTGGTTTAACGTTGGCGGTCAGTCCAGTGTCACAGTCAACATGAACACTGATGGAACGGGCACTATTGTTGAAGGTTCTCCTGATATTGGCGGTTCTCGGGCGTCTATGCAGATGATGGCGGCGGAGGTTTTGCAGATCGAGCCAAAGCACCTGAAGCCTATTATTGCTGACACTGAAAACCTGCCCTACAGCCAGGGTACCGGTGGAAGCCGTACAACCTTCGCAACGGGTATGGCTGTTATTGAAGCATCAGAGAAAGTTGTCGCTCAGGTAAAAGAAAGGGCTGCTGCTGTCTGGAATGTTACCGCCGAGCAGGTGGACTACGCCGACGGCGTCGTTCGAAACACTGCGGGCGAAGATTCCATGACGCTGGCAGAAGTTTGTAAAGGTGCGGAAAAAACAGGCGGTCAGATCTCAGGTTCAGCAAATATCAACGCGCGGGGAGCAGGTCCGAGTTTCGCGGTCCATATCTGTGATGTGGCCGTCGACCAGGAGACCGGCAAAGTTGACGTTACCCGTTACACCGCAATCCAGGACGCAGGCAAGGCCATACATCCCGGGTATGTGGAAGGTCAGTTACAGGGTGGTGCTGTCCAGGGTATTGGCTGGGCGCTGAACGAAGAATATATCTTCAACGAAGATGGCGTAATGGAGAACCCGGGCTTCCTGGACTACAGGATACCGCTGGCATCTGACCTTCCAATGATCGAGACGATCATTGTAGAAGTGCCAAATGCCTTCCATCCTTATGGCGTCAGGGGTGTTGGTGAATCCGGAATCATTCCACCGCTGGGCGCTGTCGGATACGCCGTTGGTAATGCAATTGACCGGAAGGTGGAAGAGCTACCTTGTTCACCCCCCCGGGTTCTTGCGTTGATCCAGAATGGCTGATCAATGGCGATAGTGATCTTCTCCAGTGAGCTGCAAAAGCTCACTGGAGAAGAACAAACCCAGGTCAAGGCCATTGTTTTCAAGGATATTGTTGCCGAGATAGCTAATCAGTATCCGGCACTTGAGCACGATGCATTGATGAAGATGGCCGTGGCCATTGATGGTGAAATCATACATACCCCGTTCCTGGAAAAAGTCGCGCCCGATAGCGAGGTCCATTTCCTTTACAGAATTTCCGGCGGATGAGGAAATTCCTGACGGTCATAGTGACCGCAGTTCTGTTGCTGCTACTTGCACCCTTTGTTTCGATTGCGGGTTATGGGTTTTATCACGGACGGGATGTCGTGAGTGGCCTGACGATGTTTACGTCTGAATTGTTGGGAAAGGGTTTTGTCGAATCCGGTACCAGCAGCGCTAAAGCCGACGAGTTACCACTGTTGTCTAAACCCGTCATGTGGATGGGTAAACTGGAAAGTGAAAACCTGCCAGAAACCAGCGGCCTGGCGGCGTCCAGAACTGAACAAAACCTGCTATATGCCGTCAATGACAGTGGCAATACGCCCGGCATATATGGGTTGACTGTCGAGGGTGACGAAGCAGGGCACTGGCCGATTGATTATCCCGATACCCATGACTTTGAAGACCTGGCCGCCTTCGTGTTGGACGGGAAGCCCTATCTGCTGGTAGCGGATACCGGGGATAATTTTTACTGGCGACCAACATTAGACATCCTTGTTTTCGAAGCTCCCAAAGCAGAAGCTCCAGGAAGTGCACTGCAGTTAG
>JABBBA010000351.1:9780-13479 GCA_018607685.1 K189A clade bacterium
GCTTCGACCAGGCGGTGAACTGGTGACGGCAGAATCAGTAGTGATACTTGATGGAATTCCACGGCCAACCGAGAGGGATTTAAGGGAAGACCCCTCCTATGGAGCTTACAGCTCCATGCCGACGGCCTTCGACATTAACGGAAGAGATGCTGTCGTTGTTACCTACAAAGAGGCATATCTATACAGGCGCAAGGTGGGAGAGAGCTGGGCTGAAGCTTTTTCACGCTTACCGAACCGTGTTCCGCTACCTGATATCCATGGCCTGGAATCCGTTGCATTCGATTCAAAGGGTCGCTATTTCTATGTGACAGGGGAGAGGGACGACGGTACAGGGCCGGCCGATGTGTTCCGCGTTGAATATCGCTAGGGATACCCGGTAGGGTTGGCATCCTGCCATTGCCATGCGTCCCGGCAGATATCTTCTATCGTCAGCTCAGCTTTCCATTCGAGTTCCCGTTCCGCCAGGGAAGGGTCCGTGTACGTGGTGGGAACATCTCCCTCGCGTCGTGGACCAATAGTCTTTGGTAGATGCTGGTTAGTTGCCCGTTCAAACGCGGCAACCACTTCTTTTACAGAGTGCCCCTTTCCGGTACCAAGATTGTAAGTGACCAAACCACAGTTTTTCTCAAGTTTCCGAATTGCAGCGACATGGCCTCGAGCCAGGTCCTGGACGTGAATATAGTCACGAATGCAGGTGCCATCTTCCGTTGGATAATCGTCACCATTGACAACCAGCTCATTCCTCATGCCGACAGCAACCTGCGTCAGGAATGGCACGAGGTTATTGGGAACTCCGGTTGGGTCTTCGCCGAGCCTGGCGCTGGGGTGTGCCCCGGCCGGATTGAAGTACCTGAGTAAAGCAACGTTAAACGCCGGTTTCGCATTGCAAAGATCGCGAAGAATCTGCTCAACCATTATTTTTGTTCGGCCATAAGGGTTCGCGGCTCTGGTTGCATCGCAGTCTTCGTCAAGGGGAATACGTTCGGGTTCACCGTAAACCGTTGCTGAAGAACTAAACACAAGACCAGTGACATTGTTATCGTTCATCACACGACAGAGGTTTATTGAGGTATTGAGGTTCAGTTGATAGTAGAGCAGCGGGTCTGCAACCGATTCGCCTACAGCCTTGAGTCCGGCGAAGTGGATGACTGCGTCTGGTCTTTCCTGTTTAAAGACAGTGTTCAGAGCAGTATAGTCCGCCACATCCAGTTCATAGAATGAAGGACGCTTTCCGCTAACCTCCTGGATACGATCAATAACCGATGCTTTGCTGTTGCGGAGGTTGTCTACCAGCACCACCTCATAGCCCGATAGCATAAGCTCGATGGCTGTATGGCTGCCTATATAGCCGGTGCCACCCGTGAGTAGTATCTTCATCCGCTAGCCTTATCTAAGAGAGAGACTCAAAAGCTGTTCAAGTTCATCGATAGCCTGATCTGCGGAAAGCACCTTGATAGTTGCCATACCCAGTGCCCTGGCAGGTTTCAGATTGATACCCAGGTCATCAAGATAAATGGTCTCTGAAGGGTCTATACCCATTTCTTTGCAGGCCAGCTGATAAATTCTTGGATCAGGTTTTCGCATTCCAACCTTGCTTGATTCAATGACAACCTCGAACAGTGACATGATGTCTGAGATGGCCGCGGCCTTTGATTCGGATTTTGCCATCCCGGGGCCTGCGCCTGTGTTGACATTGTTGGTGATACAGCCGACCGATCGCGTTTCCTTTATCAGCTTTAGCGCCTTTACCATCTCGGGCCGGATATCGCCGGAGAGGAGATCCAGTACTTGTTTGCCTCTGATGTTATGCCCCTTATCCAGGGCTTCAGAAGCGAACAGTTCGTCAAACTCGTCGAGGCTGACGGTGCTGCTTTCCAGCTGTGCCCAGGCATTGGTATCTGGATTGGTCGAGTTGATGGCGCGAATGATATCCGCGGGGAGATCGTTATTTGCTTCAAATCGATTAAAAGCCTCGAAAGGGCTGGAGGTTATGACGCCACCAAAGTCCCACAGAACAGCCTTGATCATGGATTAAAACCTGAAAAATTAGAATGCCGTACTATACCGGAACTGATTTCAGGTGCCAGAGCCGCAGGAATTCCTGGCTAGTCATCCGCGACATTAAATTCGAAGGTCGCTGATTCCGGGCGTGCAAGCCCGCGTTGAGATGAGGCTATTCCATCGATCATCAGTTGGACATTTTCAGAGTCCGGGAAGGCATCTTTAACTTCGTTCACAGCGTCTTCGAGCCGTTTCTCTCTCATAAATAAAATGCGAAAAGCCTTTCTCACGTCTGAGATCTCAGTGGTGGTGTAGCCTGCTCGTTCCATACCGACTTTGTTGATGACTCTCATTCTTGCAGGATGACCTTCAGCGATAGTGAACGGCAGGACATCCTGAATCGCTCTGGCCATCCCGGCAATCATCGCTGCTTTACCGACGTGGCAAAACTGGTGGATTGCAGATAAGCCACCAATGTTGGCATGGTCTCCAAGGATGACGTGCCCGGCAATAACTGATCCGTGGCTGATAATTACGTTGTTCCCGACGGTGCAGTTGTGTCCTACGTGGGAGTGCGCGAGTAAGGAGCAGTCATTACCGACGGTCGTGCTTGAGCCTTCTTCGGTACCACCATGAATACTGGCGAACTCTCTTATTACATTACGGTCTCCAATCACGGTATAACTGATGGTGTCCGGCTGGTATTTTTGGTCCTGTGATTCCATTCCGATGGCGGCGTAGGGGAAAACATCACAATCCGTGCCGATCGTTGTATAAGGCTCCACAACGACGTGTGATCTTAGTTTGGTGTTTGCTCCTATCTTTGTATTTGCCGCGATTGTGCAGAAAGGTCCTATTTTGCAGTTCTCACCAATCACTGCGTCTTTGTGAACCACTGCAAGTTTATCAATCTCTATCATTATTATATTCCTGGAGCTTTCACCTTCGTACACTGGGTCTTTTTTCCTGATCCTTTGACGCGGATCGTCCCCGGCAGTTCATCATACGTGAAATTGGCCATTACACCTCAGGATAAAACAAAGTCAACATCCGAAGTGGACAGGGCAGTTTGTTCCCTTTTGTTCGGTGGGTGATATAATTTCAATTCTTGAGTCGATATCAAAGTAGCTCGATTCTCCAACTAGAATATTAAGACTTTATGCAAGAATCTAAACAGCTCGATAAATCACTGCTTAACCAGCATAGCTTTACCAAGGAAGAACTAATCGCCTGCGGCATGGGTGAACTGTTTGGCCCGGGCAGGGCTCATCTGCCTATTGATGAAATGTTGATGATTGACCGAATCACTGAAATCACGGAAGACGGCGGTGTTAAAGGCAAAGGTAGAATCGTTGCCGAAATGGACATCAATCCGGATCTCTGGTTTTTTAAATGTCACTTTGTCGGTGATCCGGTAATGCCGGGTTGTCTTGGCCTCGATGCACTCTGGCAACTGGTAGGCTTTTTCCTGGCGTGGAAGGGCAGCTATGGGCTTGGCCGTGCACTGGGTTGCGGTAAGGTAAATTTCAGGGGGCAGGTGCTACCGACGTCGAAACTGCTGAGATATGAAATTGACCTAAAGCGACTGAGGGAAGGCAATACTGTGTTAGGTATTGCCGATTGTAGAATCCTGGTTGATGGTGCGCAGATATACACTGCTGAAGATGTAAAAGTTGGATTGTTTACTTCACTAGACGA
>JABBBA010000173.1 GCA_018607685.1 K189A clade bacterium
GACCAGAGCGGTTCGAACGCGCTGTGACTTGGGCTATGCCCAGGCGGACAGCGCGATGGAATAATGAGGCCCTTACAACCCAGCTTCAATGCTTCGGATGCAATGCGCGGCGCTTCATCAAAATCAACCAGCGGAACATATCCCGTTGCGAGCAGGCGCTTGTCGACGCTGCAAAAATCCACCATCATGCGGTTATGCGACCGTGCAGCTTCACAGGCAAGCGCGTTGGTTTCACCGGTTTCAAGACCATAGTTATCCAGCGAGTCAGTCGTAAATACCAATTGACTGGTAAACCCAAGATAATCCAGCGTTTTGGCCCGATCTTCTTTTCGGAAAGCACCCAGCGCCGTGTGACCACGTCGCAACATGATTTCACGCTCAGCACCGGCAAAATACTCCGGATCATCCTGCAGCGCCTTCATCTCCTGAACCCAGTCGTCGTCCCTGGATTTCATAAACGGCTTGAACGCGTCGAGATGTTTTTTCGACATAAACTCAAGGATGGTTTCAGGAAACTCCATCACATGTGCATCGGCGTCATGGATTGTTCTGTTTTCTACATAGGCCATAGCTGATCCCTGCAACACTCGTTTTCCGTATTACACCATAGTAATCGGCGATCAACGAAAATGCGTTTGGACCCAAAGAACGCGTAACTTAGCGGCAGGCCCCAAAACATTTTCCGGCGATGGTCCAGGTCTTTTTAGTCAAACAGGTTCGCCAGGCGCTTCTTCATTGAATCGGCGATATAGAGCGAAACGGCCTGCAGTGTGCTCGTAGGATTAACACCCGCGGAGGTCACAAAGACACTGCTATCAACCACGAACAGGTTTTTTACGTCGTGGCTTCGCCCCCACTCATTGACGACGGATCGCGCTGGATCCGTTCCCATCCTGGCGGTACCCATGGAATGGCCACTCGACACCCCGGAACTGATGATAGGACTGGTAGCGACAGCACCCGCTGCGGCAAAGACTTCTTTCGCCCGCTCACCGGCGTGCTCAATCATATTCCGGCTGTTCTCTCCCAGTGTGTAGGCTATTTTCACGGCAGGAATGCCGTTCGAATCCACTACCTCCGGGTCCAGCGTGACCGTGTTGTGTTCTTCGGCAAGGTCCTCACCCACAGCACAAATACTCCCAGCTTTATCGAACAGCTGATCGAAGGCCGTATGATGTTCACTGCCCCAGGGCAGCATGCCCATCGCCATTCCATTAAGCGCTGTACCAGCAGGCCCACCGCCCCGCACGATCTCCATCGTGTAGCCACGTTTGAACTTCCTTGACGGATCCGTCTCGTAAAATTCTTTGCTCCAGAGCGCACAACCAATGGGACCCATAAAGCCATCTATGCGTGAATCAAACTGCCCCTGAACGACGGCCATCGCATGCAACATCAGGTTCTTGCCAACCAAACCGCTGCCGTTAGCAATCCCGTCGGGGAATGCCGTTGATACTGAATTCAGCAGAAGCCGTGGTGTGCCTACACCATTACACGCAACAATCACCACCGCCGCTTTCTGTTCGTGTTCAACGCCGTTTTCATCGTAGTAAATAGCACCTGTCGCCATGCCCTTTTTATCAACGGTGATTTCACGCACTCTGCATCTTGTTCGCAATTCAACACCGGCGCGAATGGCGTGGGGCCAGTAGGTGATATCCGTGCTCGCCTTTGCACCCTGGGCACAACCGGAACTGCAGGGTCCAAGATTCAGGCAGCGATCACGTCCATCATAGGGCTCCGTCGCGATAGCACTTTCTGACGGCCACCAATGCCAGCCAAGCTCATTGAAACCACCGGCAATTCTTTCACCAAGCTTGCCTAGAGGCACCGGCGGCAACTGCATTTCCTTCGGCGGACAACCGGGATCACCCGCAAGACCGGCAACGCCCATCATCCGGTCATTCTCTGCGAAGTACGGTGCAAGTGTTGCATAATCAATCGGCCAGTCTTCGCCCACGCCATCAAGGGAGCGGGTCCGAAAGTCCGACGGGTGAAAGCGTGGGAAGTGCGCCATATACAAAATAGTACCGCCACCAACCCCATTAAAATTCACGACCTTTACCGGGGAGTCATCATCATCAATGGGGTAATCGACATCGAGCCGACGGTCATTAGGTCTAATGGCGAAATCCTGGCGGTTCTCATAGCCAGGACCAGCCGATGGGTAAGTAGCCGGATTAACCCAGTCACCCTGTTCCAGACACAGAATCCTCATGCGGGTGTCTGCCAGGCTCCAGGCAACAGCGGCACCCGAAGCGCCAGCACCAATGATCAACACATCAACCGGTTCATTGGACATCTCTATTCCTCCGTTTCCAATTGTCGATAGAAAGGCTCACGGCCCCTGACCGGATCCAGCAGTGACCAGTCGGTTTCCTGAACATCGTAGCCCTGTGGATACGGTGATGGTGCATTCACACCGAGGGATGTAAGAACGATTGAATGGGCGTAGTAGGCCTGAATGACCTGTGATTCAAAGACCTGGAAAAAAGTAGCATGCGCTTCCCGATGCTGGTGAATGAGTGCCACCTGTTCGCTGGCCGCCAGTTTTTCAAGGGAAAGTGTCGCCAGAATCGCTAACCCGGGCTTCAACACAGACTCATGGGTCGACAGCCTGGGAAGGATATCGTTTAACAGTTCGGGATCGGCGGCCGAGGGTCGTCCATTGCCCGCCGGAATCATCAATTCACACAGCAGGGTGAGTATTGCCCTTTCGCTTTCCGTGTAGGTGTTATCCGACGCCAGAATATCACTCAAAATTGGAACCTCTAATTTTTACCATTCAGTATGAATCGTACCAGATGAATGCGTTTATACTATCGGGTCAGCATTTCAGGATGGACCAGCTTTGTACTACGACACAGAAGCCCGCAACAAGACATCAGCCGCACCTGATTTACCCTTCAACCCATTTAAGGCGCTGGTTGCCCCTCGCCCCATCGGCTGGATTTCAACACTGACGCCGGGCGGCAACGTTAACCTTGCGCCCTATAGTTATTTCCAGGCGGTCGCGGATAACCCTGACATAGTGATCTTTAGCGCCACCCCAGGACTAACAACCAAAGATGGTGCTGTTGGCTTTACCGATGAACGAAAGCATTCAGAAAGCAATGCCATCAGTTCGGGTGAGTTTGTTTGTAATCTGGTGACTGAAGAGTTGGCCCAGGCCATGAACATGACGTCCGCTCATCTACCCCAGGATATGGATGAAGCCGCACACGCCGGTATCGAGATGATCCCCTCAACCAGGGTTAAGCCGCCACGGGTAGCTGCATCACCGGCCGCCATAGAATGTGTGGTGGTTGATACTCATACGATTCGTCATCGTGGCGGTGATCACAAATATCAGATGGTGTTTGGCGAGGTCGTTGGTATACACATTAACGACCAATTTATTTCTGATGGCCGGGTCGACACAACGGCGATGCGAATTCTGACCCGTATGGGTTACGACGAATACGCGGTACTGACTGAATCCTTCAGCATGACACGACCCGACAATGACCCCATTCTGGATGGCATGTTAAAAAGTTAGGGTATATCTGATTAATGTCTGTTTTCGCCAGGACGGCGTTGGGGCGCTCTGGAAACTAATTGTCCTCCGCGCACTCCGGCTTGCCCTGACAAAAATATCCCACTACTCAGAGCTTCCCTAGGTCGGCATTCGTAGTATCGGCTTGATGACCTCACCGCTCTTGCTCTCTGAGATGGCCTGGTTGATATCCGAGAAATCGTAAAATTTTACAAACCTGTCGTAGGGTAATTTACCCTGGGCATGCAGCGCAGCGAGATAAGGGACGAAGGTCTGTGGATTAGAATCACCCATAACGACACCCTTGATCCCACGGCCGAAACCGACGTGATCCATATCCAGCGGCAGGATAGTCCGAGCTGGTGTAGCACCAACCTGGGCGCACCAACCTGGGCGAGCAAGACACATCACAGCAGCATTGACGGCAGCCGGGACACCGGAACACTCAACGCTGAAGTCGGCACCGCCATGCGTCAACGACAACAACTCATCTACCAATGCCGCATCGTTTGCTGGAAGCGCGTGAGTTGCGCCCAGGCTCATTGCCATGTCACGCCGCGCACTCACCGGATCAACGACAACAATCTGCTGGCAGCCTGACAACACAGCCCCCATGACCGCGGCCAGGCCAACGGTGCCCGCGCCAAAGATAACAATTTTGCTGCCTGCAGACGGTCGCAATGCATTCATTACCGTGCCAACGCCAGTGGTTAGGCCACACCCAAGAGGGCCAAGTAGTTCCAACGGATATTGCTTATCGACCTTTATGGCCGCACGGCCCGGGACAATACTGTGAGTGGCAAAAGAAGACTGGCCAACAAACCTGCCTCGAACCAGTTCGCCTTCTGCGCTCAAAGGGCTTGTGCCGTCGACCCGGCAACCCGTCAGGTTTCGCTCGACGAACTCATCACAATAAGACGGCAAGCCATGCTGACACTTGTGACAGCTGCCACAGGAGTCTCCACTAAGCACAACATGATCACCGACGACAAGGTGATCAACAGCATCACCCACCATCTCAACAATGCCGGACCCCTCGTGGCCCAGGACCATTGGCAATGGCAAATGTACAGATTGCTCTTTAACGGCAATATCCGTGTGGCAGATACCCGATGCCACAATCCTGACAAGCACCTCATCAGCGCGTGGTTTCTCCAGCTTGTATTCGCCCAGGGTGAATGGTGTATTGGGGTCTGTAGCAATTGCAGCCTGGATTGAGTTCATCGTTTAGTTCCACCGTATTTGATTCAGGGATATATTAGCGCTTCAGCACCATATTAAGGGTTCATACATGGTTCTGACTACAGATTCACCAGTCAATATCAGGAGAATGTAAAATGTCCGAACAGTCCATCACCAATTTCAGCATGCTAGACCCAAGGGTGAGCAGTGACCCGTATGAATTTTATGCCCTGCTCCAAAAAGAATGTCCAGTTTACGAGATGCCCGAAACCGGAACGTTTGTCATCACCAAATATGACGACCTTAGACAAGTCCTGAAGGATTTTGAATCGTTTACCTCCGATGTCCGAATTGCGGCACGTGGGCCCCAGGCTAACTTACAGCAATCTCTTCTTACTGAAGGTGGCGGCTGGGAACATGTTCCGACACTTCAACGAACTGACCCACCGGTCCATGCCCGCTACAGAAAGCTGGTGGACAGGGTATTTACAATAAAGCGTGTCCGGGAAATGACACCGCACCTGGATAAAGTCGTTAACGACCTGATTGACGGTTTCATCAACACCGGTGAATGTGAATTCAACGACAACTTCGCCATGCGCATGCCCGGTATCATTATTGCCGAGCAGTTGGGCTTGAGTCCTGACGATGTCACGACATTCAAGAAATGGGCTGATGCAATGCTGGGCGCCGCCAGGGCACCCGTCGCTACGGAAGAAGAAATCAGGAACAACGCTTCGATCGAGCTCGAAGCTCAATTGTTCCTGGCCGACATTTTTGAAGATCGTAGATCAGCCCCCCGGGATGACCTGATGTCGGCACTGGTCCATGCCCATGGTGATGACGAAGAACCACTGAACATGCATGAACTTCAAAACCTGATGCACCAACTAATTACCGGCGGGTTCGAGACTACTCAAAGCGCCATCAATCACGGTATGTGGACACTGGTCCGCTATCCCGAGATCGCGCAACAACTGCGTGAAGATGAATCCCTGCTGAAACCGTTTATAGAAGAAGTGTTGCGATGGGAAAGCCCGGTGCAATTTCTGGCACGTCAGGCAAAGAAGGATGTCGAGATTTCAGGCACCATGATCCCCGCGGGTTCACTCGTGATGGTCGGATATGGCCCCGCCAATCGGGATGAAGAAAAATTTGGCTGCCCCCACCAGTTTGATCTTGAGCGCAAGGGTGTCGGTGCACATCTGGCCTTCGGTAGTGGTCCGCACTTTTGCCCCGGCGCGCTTCTGGCCCGCCAGGAGATGATGAGTTCATTCAAGTACATCACGCAGCGAATGGACAACATTCAACTGGCGAAACCGCTACCTTCACCTGTGCACAACTTCAGCATGTACTTCCTGCCAATGAACGACTTTCACATCAGGTTCGACAAAATTTAGCCGCCATCTTTCCAGACGCATTCTTGCAGTGCCTATAATAGAAGTACTACGAGCCTTCCGGAAAAATCAGCGCTGGTAACATCACCGGAAACCGTGGCATGAGACTCCGGGTTATCTGACGCTGACCAATGTTATTGACTTTAGGCATCGAAAAATTGGAGCCTGAGATAATGTCGGGAACAGCTAATGGTCGATGCAAAAAAAAGGGCTGAGTGACACTGATATCCAGAAATACCCCTGGAACGCATACCAGCTACTTCGCGATGAGGCGCCTGTTCACTACCACTCCGATGCGGGCATATACATTGTCAACCGCTACGAAGATACCTGTAAGACTGTGCGTGATCCGGCACGTTTCTCCATGGCAGCGCGTAGCAGGGGATTCCTGTTCAACACTGAAGCAGAGCTTCCTCCAGAGCCAACTCGCGCTCGTCGTAAAGCCTTTAAATCCTGTGTTGTTCTCAATATGATGGAGACTAATAACAACAATAAAGGGCTAACCCCATGGATAACAAAATTGTTCAGGTCATCCTGTCGATCTTTCTTCCACCCATCGCTGTGTTTTTGAAAGATGGTGCCGGCAAAGATCTCATCATCAATATTGTGCTTTGCCTATTGGGTTTTTTGCCCGGGGTTATTCATGCCCTGTGGCGAGTGCTGAAGTAAATCTACAGGCGCAATACACCGTAGCGAGCATTCACGCATGAAACGGATTGGCATCGTGGTACTAACGATCATCCTGGTCGCCACCGTAACTGTGATGAATCGCCACTGGGTCCTGCTACAACTGGCCTCTCTTGTACCAATAGAGCTGCTCATTGAAAAGCAGGATGAAGGGCCAAACGTCAGCTGGCATGATGACTACTACACACTCGAGTGGCTGGACTCAAGAACCGTCGCTATCGGTGAGCCACTCTATTACCAGCAGAACATTAACTATCTGATCATCGGTGATGAGCGCGCCGTTTTATTCGATGCGGGCTCTGGGCTCCGCAGCATCCTACCGGTCGCCGAGCAACTCACCGACAAACCCATCACGTTTATCCCCTCGCACTTTCACTATGACCATCTGGGTGATGGTTTGCCATTCGATCACATTGCAGTGGCAGACCTGCCTCATATTTCCCATCGAGCCGACAACGGCGTGTTAGCCCTGAAATGGCATGAACACTTGGGCGCCGCTGAAGGTTATGCGACCCCGACCTTTGAAATTGACGAGTGGCTTAAGCCCGGTGACGAATTGGACCTTGGCAACCGTAAGCTCACCGTTATTTACACCCCCGGTCACACCAACGATTCGATCTCACTCTTTGATCCTGCTGCAGATTTTCTGTTCAGTGGCGACTTTATTTATCAGGGCCCTTTATTTGCATTCCTGCCAAACAGCTCGCTTGGCGACTATGAACAGGGTGCCAACCATATCCTCGAGGGGACAACAAAAGAAACCAAAATTTACGGCGCTCACCGCATTAAGCCACCGGGGGTTCCAGTACTTCGCACAAGCGACGTGAACGACCTTAAGGCAGGACTAGCCAACATCCGAAATGGCACCCTGGCACCCAGTGGTGTCTATCCTGCTGTGTATCCCATCAATGGCTGGATGGACCTTTGGACTGAACCGGGATTCCTGCAGAACTGGGAAATAACCTACCCGGACTAAACATGGGCGAATAGCGAGCAATATCGCGCGATAACCAATGTCTGTGGCATACTCAAACCACTTCGCATAAGGAATTCACCATGCCCACACCAGCTCGAGTAGTCGTATTGCCAGCAGAAGACGGCCCCCTTCAGGTCGTTAGTATTGAGTTACCCGATCCCGGACCGCACCAGGTTATCGTCAAACAGTTCGCCTCGGGCGTATGCCACTCCCAGCTGCATCAGATGCACAGCCCTCGCCAGGCTCCCGTTGTCCTTGGCCATGAGTCAACCGGCATCGTTATTCAAAAAGGATCGGAGGTCACCCACGTTAACGAAGGCGATACCGTCATGGTGACCTGGGTACCTCGCGATGCAGCTGCGGCGACCCGGATTCCTGACCCGGCCGTATTGACGCTTGCCGATGGCAGTACTGCGACTTCTCAAAACGTGTTCACCTGGGCTGACACGACCATTGCCGACGAGCAGTATGTTGTAAAGGTGGATCCTGATATTGAAAAGGAAGTAACGGCGATCATTGGCTGCGCAGTCATGACAGGCGCTGGCGCCGTTGAAAATACCGCAGGTGTTCAGCAGGGCGACAGCGTTGCAATATTCGGCGTTGGCGGTGTCGGTTTATCCGCCGTCGTTGCGGCAAAAAAACTGGGTGCAAACCCCATCATCGCTATTGACCTGGATGATGAAAAACTGGCGTTTGCGAAGGACTTCGGTGCCACGCACACCATTAATGCGGGCGAGACTGATCCCGTGGCCGCGATCAAAGCCCTAACACCTCACCCAGGGCAGATGACCATGTTTGAAGGCGAGGTTTCTGGTGCTGATTTTGTATTTGATTGTATTGGCTTGAAACAAACAATGGAGCAAATCGTCCCAGCCGCGCGAAGCGGATTTTTCGGCGCAGAACCCGGCGGCACAGCAGTTCTGGTCGGCGTTCCACAGACCCCGGTTGAGTTGAATGCAATCGATGTGCTGCTCAACGAGAAGAAGTTTATCGGCTCAATCGGTGGGTCCTGCTCTCCTGATCGAGATTTTTCAAAGTATCTTGAATGGTATGAGGATGGCAGCCTGAACCTTGATTCCATGGTGACCGAGCGCTACGGCATTGATGACATCAATGAAGCAACACGAGCGCTGGCCGCAGGAGAAATTGCCGGGCGCGCTATTCTGGTCTTTTAGCCAAAGCCATAAAATCACAGCAACCGTCTACTGTCACGAAACCCGGCCTCGCCCGCAGATTAGACACTCCTCTTTCAGCTAGCGAGAACCAAGGGCGGAGCTCATCTGCTATCTGCAATCGCCACGCTAATTCGGGTGTGTTCCGCGCGCGAAAGATCATAAAAGCTCGCGGCGACAACAGTGATACCGATCATAACAAGAACCCCCGGCCCCATTGCCAGGGCAAGCGTCCGTAGGGATTCAGGATCAATGGTCTCTACAGTGGCGCTGCGCTGGATACCGGCAAAATCAATGACAATCCCCGAGATGACAATACCGAAGCCACCAATCGCCTTTCCCGCAAACGATGCAGCCGCAAAATAGATACCTTCGTTTCTGCTACCGTGTTTTTCCTCATGCTGATCAGTGATATCGGCAATCATCGAACCAATCATCACGGTCAGCACTCCTATACCCATGGCGGAAATCGCATTGGACGTCATCACCATATAAAACAATAGCGGGTCGCCCGGCTTGGGGAAGAACCCCAACAGGCTAAGGATGATAGGCAGCGTATTCCAGAAGCCGTACCAGACCAGCCCTCCCATCAACAGCGTTTTCTTTTCCTGAAAAATACGTCCGAGGGGTGTTGCCAGCCCCGCGCCCATAAAACTACCGAGCACCGATGCCGGAAAACTAAGCCCGATCAGCGCCAGGCTGAACTCAAAATACAGGGTCCCCAAATAGATCGACAATGCCGAAACCATGCCCATGGTCATACCAAATAGCACAGCGGTTAAAACAACAGCCTTAAATGAACGCAGCCCGAAAGCCATACCTGCCTCACGGACAACCCGCATCAAACTGAATCGAGGACCATTGGGATTGGCCTGGGGTAAATATGGAATGTGGCTATGCGTCCCATAGGCGGTGATCACAACACCGACAAAAATGACAATGGAGAACATCAATGCAAACTTGGGGTAGGCAGCAGGGTTTAACTGGCCATTTGGGTATTCAGCGGTCGCATTGAAAAACACCTGCAAACCGATCAGAAACACCATCAATGTACCAACGGATTGAAAGACTGACCGAAGTGACGACAATAGAGTCCGCTCTTGATAGTCGTTGGAAAGCTCCGCTGTAAGCGAGGTGTGCGGAATGGAATAGACCGACTGCGTCGATCGGGTCAGCACTGAAAACACGACCAGCCAGAGAAACACCTGGGTCTCGCTAAGCCCCTCCGGTGGCGCAAACAAAAAGTAAAAACAGATCGCAAAGGGTGCAGCGGCGATGTACATAAACGGATGCCGACGCCCCCATCGGTGGCTAACCCCATCGGACCAGGAACCAATGATCGGGTCACTCACTGCATCAACGAGCAACGCGATTACAATCGCCAGACTGGCAAGAAACCCGGATAAACCTAATACCTGGTTGTAGAAAAACAGCAGGAAAAAACCAAAAGACGTTGACTGAACACCCTCCGGGATTTGCCCAAAGGCAAACATCAGGCGCACTCGCCAACTCAAAAACACTTCGGTCAAAGTAATCTCCCTCGCACAGTATCAACGGCTCTGGTGTGGGTACATCTGGACGCACACCAGAATCGGCCATGCGAATTGCTTGCACCTGACCGCTTGTCTGAGAGATTAGCGCATATAATCCAACCATCGGCAATCCAACATTTTCCCGTAAGACTGCTATCATCCGCCCGCTTGCCGGGCGATGATGATCAGCGCTGAAAACAATATGATTGTTAGGTTTTCGAGTTAAGTAGTCACGTCTTCAGTCAATCATCCGAGGAGGATTCACTGTCGAAAAACACAGGACAACTAATTCAATCAGGCATCGGGCGTATTGGATTACTGCCATCCCAGTTTTTGGCTGCATCTTCAACCAAATGAGCGACATCGTTAAAGACACTTGAGGTTTCCCACAACTCCGTGAAGTGCCCTATCTGTTTTCTCGTATCAAAGTAGGCCAGTTCTGCACGACTGACGGTGCAAGAAAATGCTTCCTCACAACCCTGCTCCAGGAAATTGGCTTTAGCCAGTTCAAAGTCAACCGGCATGATACCAAAGTGATGTAAGCCAACGTGTCCTGCCGGATTGGTCTCGTTGTAAATTGAAGGCACATCATTATGCTGGAATATCAGTTCGATCTGAACATCCCCGCTATTACCCAGCGCAATATCGACATCAACGGCGGATGGCTGGCCGCGATAAATTTGTTCTCTAAGCGCGCAATGCTCAATCATAAAGAAAGGCCCCGCCCCTACTATGTCCACCCAATACTTTAAGGCTTCATCCAGATCACTAACGACATAACCAAGCTGCCGAATTGTATTGAGAGGTTGCATTGCCGGTCCTTCACTTAATGACTTTAGTAGCTGAGCTGCCAACCTTAGCGAATACAGCTTCGGTCAACCAGGCGCCCAGGCTTCTGGAAATACGTCAGGAAGCTCGCTTAAGAGTTGCCCGTCCATTGGATTATAATCATATAAGGGTAGCGGGTCGGGTATCGACTGACTTCGACGCCTCAAATAGTGCACATCTGGCCCCGCCCAAAGAGACGCATGGGAACGCCTGGCATGTGGCAGTGTTACCCCGCCACGGGCTGAATGCACAATATGCCCATGGAAAAGCAGCACATCTCCCGGCTCGTAGTCCCAGCCAAGTATATCGAATGAATCTCGCGCGCCTTCAATATCCGGCAGTTCAGGCAAACTTGGGTCAAGAAAGGAATCAAAGTAAGTCCACTTTTCATGGGCGTCACGGCCAATCAGAACCTCGCCATCAGCAAAGGCTTTCTCAAGGGCCGCAGCACCCTCCGGGTCCTGGGCAGGGTCCATACCTACCGGCGGCCGGTAAGTCACGTTCCAGAGATGTGATCCCCGCAGCACCTCTATACTGGCATCCCTTGGTGTCGGGTCAGCACAGATCCAGGCGCGTATCAGATCGTGTCCTTCAACATTGTAGTAGCAGGTATCCTGATGCCAGGGGCTCCACGGTATAAGACCCGCCGGTTTGTAAAACATCTGGTCCATATAAAACCTGTTCAGAATCGAGCCAATAATTTCCGCAATCGGAGAGTCATCGATGATCTCTTTTAGCCCGGGCGAGTGAGTCGATGGGAATTGATCGATTCGCAGTGGCGCATCAATACCCAGAGACATCCCGTCGGGATTGTTTCGCGTGTATTCAAGCCCCTCGGTGAGTTTGTCCGTCCACTCCTGTGAAAGCATACCCTTCAACAGCACAGCACCATCACGATTCATGGTACTGATTTCTTCGTTTGTTATTTTTCGTAGCGGCCTTGCGTTCATTATTAGTTCCTATCAGCTGATGTCGAATACTCGAACGTAGAATATTCGACAAAAAAGTGTATTTACATTGTTTTAAATAATTACTCACTCGAAGTTGATCTATGACAATTTTGCAGAAGCCCAGATCAGGCTTTTATTGGATATGTGTATCTGTCATGGTGGTTCGAGACTGTCATTAAAAACAACGGGAGAACACATGAGCGCACCGGTCTTTATGGTTGGTATTATTGATGTTAAGGATTTTCAAACCTACGCTGAGCAGTACGGCATGGCCGTGGGCGAGATGTTTGCCGAAGTTGGTGCGGAAATTATTGCGGCCTCCGATCAGGCTGAAGTGCTGGAGGGACAATGGCGCGGCAACTGGTCCGTGATCGTTAAAGTACCCAGCGCCAAAGTTGCTCGCGACCTCTACAATTCAGAAAAATACGCACCCTTCAAAAAAGCCAGAAAAGAAGAACTCGCCAATGAAACAACGCTGGTGATCATTCCCGGAATAGACCCAAAGGCAGCGGGCTGAAGGGCCCTGTTCGCGGGAAAATGCCCAAAGGTCAGGGCTTTTTCTGGGCCGGAAATTTGACGAACGGAAAAAAATGCGTGTATATTGATTTTTTGTTATCAGTAACCGGATCTAGTATATCGAAATTAGACAGCCGACCCATCAGGTATCCACCATTGTCTCTAAAGACCATGGTTTATAGGTTTGGTTGCTTAAGCCCCTCATCACCCACTTCACAAGAAGAAAAAAGGCAAAAAAATGGCGCAAATTGAACGCGAATTTCTAGAACGTCCAGAACCCACCGAAAGAGTCTTCAAAGCACCTCCCTTTATGCCCCGCGTTAAGAACGCGGATCTTGGCCTTGAGAAACTGGATGGCGAACGGTACTACTCTCCGACCTTTATGAAAGCCGAGTGGGACAAAATCTGGACCAAAACCTGGCAACTCGCTGCCCGCGTCGATGAATTTACAGAACCCGGCGCTTTTTATGTGCACGAGCTGGGCAAAGAATCTTTCATCTTTGTCATGGGAGATGATCAGCAAATACGCGGCTTTTACAACGTGTGCCAACACCGGGGTAATCGCCTCTGCCAGTCTGACCTTGGTGTCATGGACACGTTTACCTGCCCGTTCCACGGCTGGAAATGGAACACTGACGGCACCCT
>JABBBA010000431.1 GCA_018607685.1 K189A clade bacterium
ATTATAATCGCGCGATTGATGTGCAGACTTCACGCAACGCTTTTCTGACAGCAGAGATCCAGATACTTGAAGGGCGGATTGAGGAAATCAAGCTTTTGCAGCAGAAACGAAATGAGCTGCTCTCCCGGATGAAGGTTATTCAGGAGCTGCAGGGTAACCGACCTATTATTGTCAGGGTTTTTGATGAGCTCGCTCGTCAGTTGGCGCCGAGGGTGTTCTTTACATCAGTACTTATGAAGGCTCAAGAGCTGTCAATAAAGGGTGTTGCGGAGTCTAACAATAGAATTTCGAATCAACTCCGGAACTTCACTGAATCTACATGGTTCGACAAGCCAAACGTCACAGCAATTAAGGCTGATTCCATCTACGGCCCGCAAGCGAGTCAGTTTAGCCTGACGGTTTCGCAAACTACGCCGAAAAAAGACGAGGAGGAATAGCCATGGCTATGGAAGATCTTCTGGAAAGTCTACAGAGCTTTGATCTTGATCAGCTTAATGACGTCAATAATGTAGGCTCCTGGCCGTTGGCGGTCAAAGTCATCATCTGGGTAATTTGTTTCGCCGGAGCCCTTGGGCTCGGCTACTTCCTTCATGTCACCAATTTACAACAGGAACTGGCCGGTGTTACTGCGTCTGAAGGGGCACTCAAGACTGATTACGAATCGAAATTTTTCGAGGCTGCTCATCTTGATGCCTATAGATTGCAACAAAAAGAGATGGAAGAATCCTTCGAAGCGATTCTGAGGCAATTACCATCCGATACAGAAATCCCCGGGTTAATCGAAGACATTACCCTGGTGGGGCTAAAGAACGGGTTGACGTTTACGAGTATTGATCTTCAACCGGAATCAAAACACGAATTTTATATTGAGAAACCGATCGCCATTATTGTGTCGGGGAGCTATCACGGTCTTGGGTCTTTTGTGAGTGATGTGGCGGATCTGTCTCGAATTGTGACACTACATGACTTTACCATCAGGCCTAACGGTCGGATGGCGGGATCGGAAAAACCCGGTAGTCATCTAACCATGTCGATACTGGCACGAACCTATCGCTATAACGATGAACGGGGCTAACGGCAGTAAAGTTATGCAGAGTATGTCGGGGACAATGAAATTATACGTATTGATGTTAGCAACCCTGTTGCTGGCAGGCTGCGGGGGTGGTGATCAGTTTTCGGATCTAAGAACCTTCATGAAAGACGTAGAGGAAAAGCCAAGAGGTACGATTGCGCCACTGCCGGAGTTTGAGTCATACACGGCATTTACCTACGGCGCAGCAAATCAGCGGAGTCCATTTGAGCCTCCTATCGTAGTGCCACCCAGGTCCCAGGAACAGAAAAGGAACATCGGCGTAAAGCCGCCGCAGAATCATGTGAAAGAGTATCTCGAACGATTCCAGCTGGCATCACTGGCTATGGTGGGTACGTTACAGAAAGACAACTCGACGTTCGCGTTGATCGAAGATTCCCAGGGAGGAGTCCACCGGGTACAGGTGGGGGACTACATGGGAGACAAGTGGGGACAGATAGAAAGTATTGAAGACGCACGAATAGATATCACCGAAATTGTGAGTGATGGTGCGGGTGGGTGGCTAAGAAGACCACGAACAGTAGAACTCCGGGGTCTTCAGTAATCGGATTTTTTTGGTGGCATTGACATGACCAGTGCACAAATGGTGAAAACAATGAGAATAAATCTATCGGCCGTATCAGAGTTATCGAAGCCGTTACAGATCACAAGATCACTAATCGCTCTTCTGGTAGTGGTGTTTTCATCCAGCTCATTTGGGGTGACGATGGAAAACATCGAGTTTTCGTCACTACCCGGTGATAAGACAGAAATAAGAATGACATTTGATGGAGCGCCTCCATCACCTACCGGTTATACCATTGAGCAGCCAGCAAGAATCGCGCTGGACCTGGGTGGCGTTGTCAGTGCGCTTCAAGCGAAGCATCACCCATTAGGTTCAGGTAATGCCAGAAGCGTTACGGTGGTTGAATCCGGCGATCGAACGCGGGTGATCGTTTCCATGAGTGAGCTGGTTGCCTACAGTGCCAGGGTGATCGGTAATTCACTTTATGTTCTGGTTGGAGAAGATGAAACCGGTCTTATCAGCAATGACGCGCCGCAGATTTTGGGTGCCCAGCAGGATACTTACGGAGACGAATTCCCGGTCGTTGAGGAAATTGACTTCAGGCGGGGGGAGGCCGGCGAAGGACGCGTCATTGTGCGTTTGTCTGACGTGGGTGTTGGCGTTGATGTGACCAGTGAAGGTGGAAACATCAGAGTCGAGTTCACCAATACAATCATCCCCGAGCGACTTCAGCGAAGGCTGGACGTGACTGATTTTGCCACCCCGGTAATAACGGTTGATTCGCTGCCGGAAAATGGCAATACGGTGATGATCATTGCGCCGTCAGGAGATTTCGATTACCTGGCTTATCAAGCAGATAACATTTTTACCCTTGAAGTTAAACCAATGACCACGGCGGATCTTGAGTCCTCCGACCAGGCATTCCGGTTCAGGGGAGAAAAACTGTCCCTGAATTTTCAGGACATAGAGATTCGTTCAGTTCTTCAGCTGATCGCAGATTTTACCGATTTGAATCTCGTGGCAAGTGATACTGTGGCCGGCAGGATTACGCTTAGACTGAAGAACGTTCCGTGGGACCAGGCCCTTGAAATCATCATGAAGACCAAAGGCCTCGACAAGCGGCTCGTGGGAAATGTCCTGATGGTCGCACCGGCGGCTGAGCTGGCTGCCCGGGAACAGCTGGAACTGGAATCCAGGCAACAGATATCTGAGCTGGCCCCCATGCGAACAGAGTTTATTGAAGTGAAGTACGCCAGTGCGGCAGAAATCTTCGGGCTGTTCCAGGGTGCTGGAGAAGGTAGTGGGGAAGGTGTTATTTCAGCTCGTGGTTCGGTCATTGTTGATGAGCGGACCAACTCAATAATCATTACCGAAACCACTGAACGAATTAATGAGTTCCGTGAAGTGCTGGACAGACTTGATGTTCCTGTCCGTCAGGTGCTTATCGAAGCGCGTATCGTTACGGCGACTTCAAGCTTTGGTGAATCTCTTGGCGTCCGTTGGGGAGCCCTGGGCTACGGGAGTCACGACGGGGGCGATGTAAATACACAGTTTGGTGGCTCGTTGACGACCGTTGGTGAGATTCGTGACTCACTTATCTCAGGAGACGGACTTAGTTATTCGCAGGAAGATAACCTTATTGTAGACTTGCCTGCGGGCGGTAACGCATCGAGTTTCGCGTTCGGTATCGTGGGTGAAGACTATCTGCTGGATATGGAACTCAGTGCGCTGGAAACCGAAGGTCGAGGTGAAGTAATTGCTCGTCCGAAGGTCATCACATCCGACAAGCAAGAGGCATCGATTGAATCGGGTGACCAGATTCCCTACCAGGAAGCATCTTCCAGCGGCGCGACCGCGACACAGTTTATTGATGCTGTGCTGGGTCTAACGGTGACCCCGAGGATCACGCCCGATGACAGAATTATTATGGACCTGGAAGTAAACCAGGACTCGATTGGTGCTGTATTTGGCGGTATACCAAGTATTCGGACTAATAGCATCAAGACTCAGGTACTGGTTAACAATGGTGAAACCATTGTGCTGGGTGGTGTTTTCCAGACAGTTGTGTCGGAGGGCGTGAGCAAGACGCCATTCCTTGGTGATCTGCCATTCTTGGGAAATTTCTTTAAAACCACGACAAAGTCTGATGACAAGCAGGAACTCCTGATTTTCATCACGCCCCGCCTGATTCGTGATTCACTAACCTCCAGGTAATTTGTGGGGATGACGGCCGTCATCCTCAGTTTACTGTCATGCGTATTCACGGCTCCAGACCACGACGACTATTTCTAGTTGGTCCAATGGGTGTTGGAAAGACCACTATAGGTAAAATGCTCGCTAACGAACTGGGCCTGCGGTTTGTCGATTGTGATCAGGAGATTGAGCATCGTGCGGGAGCCAATATTGCCTGGATCTTTGATGTAGAGGGAGAAAGTGGCTTTCGGATGCGCGAGACCCACGTACTGGATGAGCTAACCCAGGAAGATAGAATTCTGGTGGCTACCGGCGGCGGGGCAGTCCTGAAAAATGAAAATCGTGGTTATCTTAAAGAACGGGGCATCGTTGTTCATCTTGATACATCGGTGGATCTGTTGGTGAAACGTACGGCCAAGGACAAGAAACGTCCATTACTCCAGACCGGCAATCCAAGGGCGGTCCTGGAAAAAATAAAGGAAGACCGTGATCCCCTGTACAGGGAAGTGTCAGATATTCGCGTGTTCGTGGGTGATAACAGTAGCAGGAAGGCTGTATTGCAGATTTTGGAAAACCTGAAAAATGAAGGCTTAACACAAGGCTAATGGAAAAAGTTTACGTTGATCTGGGAGAGCATTCCTACGATATCTGTATTGGGTCGGGGCTGTTGCGAGCCGGTAATGTTCTTAAGGAACAGATCCAGGGCCGACAGGTGTTTGTCGTGTCCAATCAGATGGTTGCCGATCATTACCTTGATAGTGTCCTGCATCAGCTCGAAGAGCTGGACACTGATGTGCATTTAATGCCGGACGGCGAACAATTCAAGACATTGCAGACGTTAGAAGCAATCATCGGTGATCTTCTGGCGAAGGGTCACAACCGGTCGACGACGATCCTGGCGTTAGGTGGAGGTGTCGTTGGTGACACCGCCGGTTACGCGGCGGCCACCTACCAGCGCGGAGTTCCGTTTATACAGGTGCCAACGACCTTATTGTCACAGGTAGATTCTTCGGTTGGGGGAAAAACGGCGGTTAATCATGAGCTTGGAAAGAACATGATTGGCGCGTTTTATCAGCCGAAGGGCGTTTATATAGACACCGATACGTTAAAAACATTACCCGAAAGGGAGCTGTCTGCGGGGTTGGCGGAGGTTATCAAGCATGGCGTGCTTGCGGACTCAAAATATTTCAGCGCGGTGGAGAAAGACATCGGTCAACTGCGGCAAAAAGATGAGTCCGCGCTGATCAGGGCAATCAAAGGCAGCTGTGAGATTAAGGCTGCGGTCGTTGCGGAAGATGAAAAAGAGTCGGGAAAGCGCGCGCTTCTAAATTTCGGCCATACCTTTGCCCATGCCATCGAGACCGGAATGGGCTACGGACACTGGTTGCATGGCGAAGCGGTAGGCGTCGGCATGGTGATGGCCGCAGACCTGTCGGTCAGGCTTGGCCGGTGTTCCCTTGATGACGCTCAGAGAATAAAAACGCTGGTGGAAAAAGCCGGCTTGCCGATAGCGGGACCGGCGGAGGTGGGAACGGATGCCATGTTGGCCTTTATGGCCAAGGACAAAAAGGCAACGGATCAGGGGTTAAGATTCGTGTTGATTGACGGCGGAATTGGCAAGACCGAGATCGTTCAGGATGTGCCGTTGAGTGAGCTCAGGGAGACGCTGGAAGCCGGTTTACGACTTTGTGAGTAATGTCTCTGTCACGGTAGCTGGGTAGAACCCATCAGGTCTCTGTCAATCTCCCTGGCTGCTTCACGGCCTTCATTAATCGCCCTAACGACAAGATCCTGCCCCCTTCGGCAGTCCGCTGCGGCGTAGACATTTGGTACAGACGTCTTGAAATCTTCTTTGGTCGCCCGGAAATTTCCGCGTTCGTCTATATCCATCCCAAGCGCTTCATTGATGTAGTGCTCTGGCTGAAGGAATCCCATTGATAACATAATGAGGTCCGCTTCCCAGGTTTTCTCAGTACCTGGAATTTCTTTCAGTTGATCGTCAACATTGACGGTGACAATTCCTGTGAGGTTGCCGTCTTCATCCTGCAGGAAATGCTTGCTCATGATTGAATAGACACGAGGATCGTCACCGAACTTCAGCTGGGCTTCTGCATGACCGTAATCCACTCGATGGATTCTTGGCCAGAGCGGCCATGGATTGTTAGCGGCGCGTCCTTCCGGAGGTCGCGGCAGTAGCTCGAAGTTAACGAGTGATTTACAGCCGTGGCGCAGTGAAGTACCAATACAATCTGTTCCGGTATCACCACCGCCGATGACAATAACGTTCTTGTCTTTGGCGGAGATGTAGTTGCCATCCTCAAGATTGGAATCCAGCAGACTCTTGGTGTTTGCAGTCAGAAAATCCATCGCAAGGTGGACACCTTTGGCGTCTCTACCTGGAATCGGCAGGTCCCTTGCGAGGGTTGCGCCGGTCGCAAGAAGAACCGCATCATTGCCGTCCACGAGTTCTTTAACGTCGACATTGTTACCTACGTCAGCGTTGACGATGAATTCAATACCTTCGTCGCGCATCAGTTGTACCCGTCGTTCGATATCCGATTTTTCAAGTTTCATATTCGGGATACCGTACATCAAGAGACCGCCAAGCCTGTCGGCGCGTTCATAAACGGTCACCTGATGGCCTGCGGTGTTCAGCTGTGCAGCTGCAGATAGTCCACAGGGACCTGAGCCTATGACGGCGACTTTCTTTCCTGTGCGTGCAGAGGGTGGGTTTGCCACAACCCAGCCTTCGTCGAAGCCCCTGTCGATAATGGCTGATTCGATGTTCTTGATGGTGACCGCCGGATTGGTGATACCCAGAACGCAGGCGCCCTCGCAGGGCGCGGGACAAACTCTGCCGGTAAACTCGGGGAAGTTGTTGGTCTTGTGAAGCCTGTCCAGCGCTTCGCGCCAGCGACCCTTGTAGACGAGGTCATTCCATTCGGGAATCAGGTTGTGAATCGGGCAGCCATTGCCGGACTGGCAGAAAGGTACGCCGCAATCCATGCATCGCGAGCCCTGGGTCTGCAGGTGCTCTTCGTTGTGATCAGTATAAATTTCCTTGAAATCGACCAATCGCTCGGCTGCGTTGCGATAGGGTTCTACTTCCCGATCGAATTCCTTAAACCCTGTTGGCTTACCCATAACTACACTCTGTTTATTACTTAAGAACCTACTTCTTACTCAGGAGCCAGCTGCTTACTTTAAGAACCCACAGCAGCTGTTAACGCTTCTTCGGCGGCAAGCTCTTCCAGAACTCGCTTATAATCCGTAGGCATTACTTTGACGAACTTATGCAATTGCGAAGACCAGTCATCCAGAATCTGCCGGGCAACGACTGATCCTGTGTGTTGCTCGTGCTTCTCGATCATGTTCTTCAATTCACTGATGTCGGCTTCGCTCTGGACTTTTTCAAGTTCAAAAGTGCCGGTGTTACATTTGCTGGTGAAGTCGCCCTCGACATCCCAGACATAGGCAACGCCTCCGCTCATGCCGGCGCCAAAGTTTCGGCCGGTTGAGCCAAGAACAACAACTCGTCCACCGGTCATGTATTCACAACCATGGTCCCCGATACCTTCAATAACGGCGTGCGCACCGCTATTGCGGACACAGAACCTTTCAGCGGCGATTCCCCTGAAGTAGGCTTCACCCGAGGTTGCGCCGTAGAGCACAACATTGCCGATCAGTACGTTGTCTTCTGCGGCGAAGCTACTGTTGGTGGGCGGGTAAACGATTATCTTTCCGCCGGAGAGCCCTTTACCGACATAGTCGTTGGCATCACCCTCGACTTCAATGGTGATACCCCTGGCGAGCCAGGCGCCCAGGCTTTGTCCTGCGGAGCCATTTAGCTTGATATTAATAGTGTCCTCGGGGAGACCTTCACCCTGAGTTGCCTTGGCTACTTCATGGGAAAGCATGGTGCCTACGACACGGTTGATGTTGATTACATCATGCTCGATATTAACCTTTTCACCGTTTTCAAGCGCTGGTTTTGCCAGCTTGATCAATTCTTTGTCGAGCGCCTTGTCCAGGCCATGGTCCTGATCCATCGTTCGATAGACTTCCGTGCCTTCGTACACGATTTTTGCCGGTGTAAGAATGCTGGTGAAATCCAGCCCGCTCGCTTTCCAGTGTTCGATAGCCTCATCTTTGACCAGGAGATCAACGCGGCCAATCATTTCATTAACCGTGCGAATGCCGAGCTTAGCCATGATCAGGCGTAGTTCCTGTGCAACCATAAAGAGGTAGTTCACAACATGGTCGGGACTGCCGGTGAATTTCGCCCTGAGGTCAGGGTCCTGTGTAGCGATGCCGACGGGGCAGGTATTCAGGTGACACTTGCGCATCATGATGCAGCCAAGCGTGATCAGAGGTGCGGTGGCAAAACCGATCTCTTCTGCTCCAAGAAGCATTGCCATCGCCACATCGCGACCTGTCTTGATCTGGCCATCGGTTTGCAGCACGACCCGTGAGCGCAGATTGTTCATGACCAGCGTCTGGTGAGTTTCCGCAAGGCCCAGTTCCCAGGGAAGACCCGCATGCTTAATCGAGGTCAGTGGGGAAGCACCGGTGCCCCCGTCATGACCAGCGATGACCAGGTGATCTGTTTTTGCTTTTGTGACACCGGCAGCAATCGTGCCGACACCAATCTCGGAACCCAGTTTTACGCTAATACGGGCCTCGGGGTTTGCATTCTTCAAATCATGAATCAGCTGCGCAATGTCCTCTATCGAGTAAATATCGTGATGAGGAGGGGGGCTGATTAAGCCAACACCGGGTGTCGAGTGGCGAATTCTTGCGATGTTTTTGTCTACCTTGGCGCCGGGTAGCTCACCACCTTCACCTGGTTTTGCACCCTGGACGATCTTGATCTGCAGCTCATCGGCGTTGGCCAGATACCAGATGGTTACCCCAAACCTGCCCGAGGCGACCTGTTTAATAGCCGATCGTTTTGAGTCACCGTTTTCCATGGTCTCAAACCGGATGGGGTCTTCCCCGCCTTCTCCGGTGTTCGACTTGCCACCTAGTCTGTTCATGGCAACGGCGAGTGCTTCATGACTTTCTTCAGAGATAGATCCGAAGCTCATTGCACCTGTGCAAAACCGTTTTACGATTTCGCTGGCCGCTTCTACTTCATCGAGTTCGATTGCGGACTCTGCGTATTTAAAGTCCAGCAGGCCGCGGAAGGTTGCCCGGCGTGTACTTTCACCGTTTGCGTGGTTGGCAAACTGCCAGTAGGCGTCTTCGTTGTTTGTCCTCGCTGCTACCTGCAGATTGGAAATTGTTTCAGGATCCCACATGTGAGTATCACCGCCACGACGCCAGTGAAAATCGCCAGGATTAGGCAGTATGGGGATCAGGTTCTCGTTTCTGGGTGGATAACCGATTTCGTGTCGGACCTTCATCTCGTCAAACAGCACGTCAAAACTGACGCCCTGCACACGACTGGTGGTTCCTACAAAACAGCGGTTAATAATCTCTTCTGCCAGGCCTACTGCCTCGAATATCTGTGCACCCTTGTAGGACTGGAGCGTGGAGATACCCATTTTGGCCATTACCTTGAGGATACCTTTGGATACGCCTTTCTTGTAAGAGGCGACTATCTTGTGGATATCCGAGTACTCGGCTGGGTCGAGTAGACCGTCCTGCTGGGCCTGCCAGAGCGATTCAAAGGCAACATAAGGGTTGATAGCATCTGCGCCATAACCTACCAGCAGACAGTGGTGATGAACTTCCCTGGCCTCGCCGGATTCAATCACAATCCCGATACGAGTTCGCTGGTGAGTCCCGACCAGATGATGATGTACGGCACCGCAGGCGATCAGTGAGCTAAGGGCCATTCGGCTTGCGCTGATATTCCTGTCCGAGAGTACAATAATCGAAAACCCGTCTTCGATAGCGGCCGTTGCCTCACTACAGATACGGTCAATTGCCTCCAGCATGCCCTTCATGCCTGCGGACTTTTCGAAGGTGATATCAATCGTCTGCGTCTTCCAGCCCCGCTCACTTATATTTTTAATGCTGGCCAGCTCATCATTGGACAGAATTGGATGCGGCAGGCTGAGCCTGTGTACATGCTCTTCGGTCGTTTCGAGCAGATTGCTCTCAGGACCGATGAAGCAGGACAGGGACATCACGACTTCTTCCCGAATGGAGTCGATCGGCGGGTTGGTGATCTGAGCAAACAACTGCTTGAAATAGTCGTAGATCATGCGTGACTTGTCTGACAGACAGGCCAATGCGGAGTCGTTACCCATAGACCCAAGAGGGTCTCGAGCCTCAGTTACTAGCGGTAGTAACATAAACTGCATTGTTTCCAATGTGTATCCAAAGGCCTGCATACGCTGAACGAGGCTTGAGGGTTCGTAGTGCAGCTCATTGCCGGTCTTGGGCAGATCACTCAGCTCGATTTTCTGGTTTTCGATCCACTGTCCATAAGGCCTTTGAGTGGCGAAATCCATTTTCAGTTCTTCGTCGGGGATTAGCCTTCCGTCGAAGAAGTCGACCAGAAACATCTTTCCGGGTTGCAGGCGTCCCTTTTCTTTGACGTTTGCAGGATCAATCGGTAACACGCCTACTTCACTTGCCATCACGACCTTGTCGTCATGGGTCACGTAATACCGTGAAGGGCGAAGACCATTTCGGTCCAGTACCGCGCCGATGTAGTGTCCGTCTGTAAAAACGATGGACGCAGGGCCGTCCCAGGGTTCCATTAGCGCTGAGTGATACTCGTAAAAATCACGCTTTTCCTGTGGCATGTTGACGTCCGCCTGCCAGGCTTCCGGGATCATCATCATCACGGCTTCCTGAAGGCTTCTGCCTGACATCAGCAGAAATTCGAGTACATTGTCGAAGGTTCCAGAATCGGAACCCTCCGGTTGTACAATCGGGAAGAGGTCATTGATTCGGTCACCGAAGACCTTTGAGCTGACGACGCCTTCACGGGCAGTCATATTGTTTTTATTGCCACGAAGCGTGTTGATTTCGCCGTTGTGACTCATAAAGCGATTTGGCTGTGCGCGATCCCAGCTTGGGAAAGTGTTGGTAGAGAACCGACTGTGAACCATCGCGAGATGACTTTCGTAGTCTTCGTCTTCCAGATCAGGGTAGAAAGGGAATAGCTGCCCCGGCGTGAGCATGCCTTTGTAGACAATGATTCGTGAATTCAGGCTACAGATATAGACCTGTTTTCCTTCTTTCAGGTCAGGATTCTGCTTTGTTGCAACGATGAACCGACGACGAATCAGGTAGAGCGCATGGTCAAGAGCGTGATCCTTGGTCTTCGAGCCTTCGATGATGACCTGTTCTATAAAGGGCATAGCATCTCTTGCCGCTGGCCCAATATTAGCTTCATCGGGACAAATGGGGACTTCACGAAATCCCAGGCATTGCAGTCCTTCTTCCTGAATGATGCGTTCCATGACTTCTTTGCACTGTGCCCGTTCGTCAGGGTTGTTAGGCAGGAACACATTTCCGATTGCGTAGGCCTGAGGTTCTGGCAGGGTGATACCTTGTTTGGAGAGAACCTTCTCGAAAAACTTGTGGGAAATGGCCATCAGGATACCTGCGCCGTCTCCCGTGTTTTCTTCGAAGCCACAACCGCCGCGGTGATCCATTCTTGAGTTGATATGGTATGCATCAGTCATTATTCCGTGACTGGGTATACCCTTGATATTGGCGACGAACCCCACACCGCAGGAATCTTTTTCATTGGCGGGATCATATAACCCGTTCTTTTCGGGAAACCCGATCTTGCCATCGATTCTTTTGTTATTCATTTGCTGTAACTGTCCTGCTTTATGTTTCCGAACCTGTCGATTCGACGCGTCAGTCGACCTAGAAGTGGACTGACCCAATCCCAATTTCTGGTTTTTTTAAAGTGCAGATGCCCAACGGGTTCACCGGATAAGTGCTCGGTGTTTCAGCGGGGCCAAAACAATAGCATCCGGCTGGTGAAAGTCAAGGGTATAGGCATGCACCGCGCCATTTCTTTTTATCTTAACCCATTGATATAATTGATATTTTAGAAACTGGAACTTTGATGGAGATTGGTGGCTGCGTCAATATAGCCCGCCATTCAACAGGGGCATGAGAATTAGAGTCTCCGGTGGCAAAACGAGGGCTTTTCCGGCTCCATAGCCGGATGCTAGAGATGCCGAAGAAAGCTTGACGGATCCGCCAGGAATGCGCGCATCAGGCTAACGTGCTCTACATCTTCCCAGGCCGTCTTTGTGATGGTTGTGTTGTCCAGGTTGTAGATTGTTGCGCCTTCGCATGCCATTAGAATTGGCGAGTGCGTTGCGATCAGGAACTGGGCGCCGAGACTGACGGCCTCTTTAATAATCGACAATAACGACAACTGGTGAATGGGTGAGAGAGGTGTTTCAGGCTCATCCAGCAGGTAAAGCCCCTTACTGTGTATCCTCTCCCTGAGGATGTTCACAAACCATTCGCCGTGGGAGAGAGCATCCGGGTTCTCTCCATATCGCGAGGTAATACCCGCCTTTTGCCCTTCCATCGCGCCTACGGCCAGGTCCCGTCCATAGCCGGACAGGTTTTCATCAAATTCGTTTTTCAGCTCATCAAGTTCACCGATGTTCTCTTTCATCCGGCGGGTGAAGCCGATGGCGTCTTCAGCCCGGAAAAACAGTTTCACCTTTGGATTGGTTGACCGGGACAGGCGTAAATGCTTTGCCAGTCGCCGGGCATCCTCGAGCATTGGGTCCCTCGAAAGGTCAGAGGAACCGATGGCGGGGCACTTCATTCCGCAGGCAATCGCCTCCAGCAGCGTCGATTTCCCCGAACCATTCTCGCCGACAAAAATGGTCACCGGTGCGTCGAACGCCAGTTTTGACAGAGCCTGTATGCAGGGCACCGTAAACGGATAGTCGTCTGGAAGGCTTTCACCTTCCAGAGTTAGGGAGGTCAAGAACATAATCTACAATTCATAATGCAGCGATTAGTGAGATTGTTATAATCTGCGCCCGCTTCAAGCACAAGTAATGCTTGAAGCCAGGATGAATACGTTAATTCGAAAATTGAGGATCAGTATGAAAGAACCAGTCAGGGTAGCGGTAACAGGTGCAGCGGGACAGATTAGTTATTCCCTTCTTTTTCGAATTGCATCGGGACAATTATTAGGAGCAGACCAGCCGGTCATTCTGCAATTACTGGAAATTCCACCGGCCATGGAGGCGCTTTCCGGCGTGGTAATGGAGCTGGATGACTGTGCGTTTGATCTGGTCCAGGGAATCATCGCGACGGATGATCCGAATGTTGCCTTCAAAGATGTTGATTATGCCCTTCTGGTAGGTTCGAGACCCCGTGGTCCTGGTATGGAGCGCAAGGATTTACTTGAAGCGAACGCTGCAATTTTCTCTGTACAGGGTAAATCACTGAATGATCACGCCAGTAGAAATGTGAAGGTGCTTGTTGTCGGTAATCCGGCAAACACCAATAGCCTGATTGCGCAACGCAATGCGCCGGATCTTGATCCCAGGCAGTTCACTGCGATGACGCGTCTGGATCACAATCGTGCGGTGACTCAAATTGCCCAGAAAACCGGCAAACACGTCTCAGATGTTAAGGGTCTTGCGATCTGGGGTAACC
>JABBBA010000020.1:0-8732 GCA_018607685.1 K189A clade bacterium
CAATCACCTGCCTGAGTCATCGGGTTGATATGCAGGCCTGGCATGATTATAAAAGCCGTCTTTTGACGCTTGGGCTGATACGAGTTGTAGAGAAGGGCGGGCTGGTTTTGTCGAAGGACCTGAATGAAGTCACACTCTGGTCCCTTTATCGTGATTTACCCTGGCCGCTACCGGCCGGGTTCACCTCCACGGGTGAAGGCTGGGAGAAGCAGATCGACGACAAGTTAAAGAAATCCTATGAAGAGCGGCGCGGGGCGTTTGAGTTGGACCTGGAACAGTTGTACAGAGGAGAGACCAATTGAAACTGCGAGCGCTAGTTGTCATTTCCCTGTTTGTGCTTTGTGCCTGTAACGAGTCCACGGATTTCACTGATACTGACGGTAACGGTTACCGGTACTCGGACTTTCAGGGGAAGTGGCAGGTCATCAACTACTGGGCTACCTGGTGTGCACCCTGCATTCATGAAATCCCTGAGTTGATCAGTCTCGATGAAAATAACGCCAACGTCTCAGTATTCGGCGTTAACTTTGATGCCCCTGAAGGGGAGGAGATAGCAAGGCAGATCGAGAAGATGGGAATCACGTTCCCTGTTTACCAGGAAGATCCCCATGTTCGCCTGGGTATCCAGATGCCTGAGGTTTTGCCCACCACAGTTCTTATTAACCCAGAGGGTAGCATTGCAGACGTTTTGATAGGCCCCCAGACAGAGGCGTCGCTGTTGTCAGCAATGGGGCTTACAGAAACCCCGATTATTAAAGAAACAGTGCCCGAACCTCATCCAGGGTAAGGTCCTTATTTTCACCGTCACGGCGATTAACATACTCCACGACGCCCTTATCAAGGCCGCGGTCTCCTATGACGATGCGATGGGGAATACCCATCAGTTCAGCATCGGCAAACTTGGCGCCCGGTCTCACGTCCTCACGATCATCAAGCAGCACTTCCACCCCTTTGCCCATTAGTTCCGTGTACAGGGATTCAGCAGTGTCCCGAACCTGCTCAGACTTGTGCCCATTGATAGGAATCACAATCACCCTGAACGGGGCGATGCTTTCAGGCCAGATGATGCCACTGTCGTCATGGTTCTGCTCGATGATGGCGCCGACCAGCCTGGTCACGCCCATACCGTAGCACCCCATTTGCATCACAACCGCTTTGCCAGATTCGTCCAGTACAGTCGCGTTCATGGCTTTCGAGTATTTATCACCAAGCTGGAAGATATGGCCCACTTCGATGCCGCGCTTGAATCTGATTTCGCCCTTGCCATCGGGACTTGGATCTCCTTCCACTACGTCTCGAATGTCTTCAATCGCAGTTGCCGTGGCATCGCGTTCCCAGTTGAGGTTTCGTGTGTGGAAGTCGTCTTTGTTGGCGCCGGCGATAAAGTTACGAAGTGCTGCTGCGCTTCGGTCTGCAATGACTGGGATCGATAGCCCCTGAGGACCGATGGACCCTGTCCCGGCACCGAGTGCGGTCTTTATTTCTGCATCATTTGCCATTGTTAGTGGTGAGGCAACCCCGTTAATCTTTTCTGCTTTGATCGTGTTCAGCTGGTGGTCGCCGCGCAACACCAGTGCGATCAGGTCGGACTCACTGCCTTTGACAATTAACGTTTTGACCGTCCGCTTTGCATCGACGTTTAACGCTTTGCAGACATCCTCAATGGTTTTGGTACCTGGCGTCGACACTTCCTCAGCATCGAGCAGATCGCTGCTCTCTGATGCCGGTGCCAGTGCTTCGGCCATTTCGACATTCGCCGCATATTCACTCTTGCTGGAAAATGCGATCTTGTCTTCGCCCGATTCCGCAAGCACATGGAACTCGACGGAGGCGCTGCCGCCAATACTGCCGGAATCCGCAAGCACAGGTCTGAAGTCCAGATCCATACGAGTCAGAATTCGAGAATAGGCCGCGTGCATTTCCTCGTAGGTTTCATTCAGGGACGCACTGTCCGTGTGGAATGAATAGGCATCCTTCATGGTGAATTCGCGAGAGCGAAGAACACCAAATCGTGGTCGTGTTTCATCTCTGAACTTGGTCTGGATCTGGTAATAGTTAACCGGTAGCTGCTTGTGACTTTTTAGCTCGCCACGGGCAAGGTCTGTAATGACTTCCTCGTGAGTTGGGCCAAAACAGAATTCACGATCGTGACGATCCCTGAACTGTAACAACAGTCCTTCATCATATTGGCTCCATCGTCCCGATTCGTGCCACAGTTCAGCGGGCTGGACTACCGGTAGCATCACTTCCTGTGCGCCCGTGGCGTTCATTTCTTCGCGGATGATGTTTTCGATTTTCTGAAGCACACGAAAACCCATCGGCATCCATGAATAAATACCAGAGGCGAGTTTGCGAATCAGCCCGGCACGGATCATTAGCTGGTGGCTGATGATCTCCGCGTCTGAAGGTGTCTCTTTCAGGGTGGCGATGGTGTACTTTGATGCTCTCATAATTGTGTTTTATGCCTATTGATGTTGCTATTGCTGTCTGTGTATTCAGAAAGGTAGAAGTCGATGTTACATCGTGGTGATTGTCATTGTGGAAATGTCCGGTTCGAATTTGAATCGAGTCCGGATGTTCATGTGCATCGATGTAACTGTTCCATCTGCGACAGAGTCGGTTATCTGCATCTTATCATTCCCCGGAGTACTTTTACCTTAATCACAGGTTGGGATGAGTTAACTACCTATAGATTTAATAGTGGTGTTGCCGAACACTATTTTTGCAAAACCTGTGGTGTAAAACCGTTCTATCTTCCGCGTTCGAATCCTGATGGGTATAGCGTTAATTTTCGGTGTGTTGACCGGTCTGCGTTTGGTGAAGTCCTTATTGAGGACTTTGATGGGCAGAATTGGGAGGATAATGCTTCGAAATTGGCGCATCTTAGTTCTGTTTCTGATCAAGACGCGGGTAGTTCAGAGTAAAGATCCCTCCACTTCGGTCGGGATACGGTCTCTCCGCTCCGCGCTGCGCGCTCCGGTCGAGATGACAGTTCTATGAGATTGTGAACACTTTTGGTTTATCCTGCTTTTGGGCTCCGGTCGAGATGACAGGCCGCTGCACTTGTGAATGCCAGACTTTAGCATTTAAGCCAAGGTTCAAGAGGTCCAGTTCAAGGCCCAAGCGGTTCAGAGTAAAGGTCCCTCCGCTTCGGTCGGGACGCTTTTTAATCTGAACAAAAAAAAGGCCGCTGGTTAGCGGCCTTTTTTTGTTCGATTAAAAAGCGCTTTAAACGAACTCTTTCAGCCCTTTAAGTGGCAGGACCTTGATCTTAGTGCTTGCAGGCTTGGCCGCAACGTCCATAAGCTCACCTGGACGGAAAGGATTAGGAACACCTTTTCGAGCTGGGCGAGAAGGCTTCTTAACAGTTTTGATTTTGAGCAAACCTGGAAGTGTAAATTCACCAGCGCCGCCTTTTTTAACATGGCGTTCGATGAGTGAAGCAAGTTCGTCAAGTACAGAGCTAACCTGTTTTTTGGACAGTTCTGTGTTTTCGGCAAGTTCTGCAAGGATAGCGCTCTTGGTGTACTTATCCTTGATAGCAGTTTTTTTAGCCTTTTTAGCAGCCATTCCGTAATCCTTATATGTCTAGTGTAATAAATCTGAATTCAATAAAAAAAAGAAGAAGGCTTTTTGAGCCCTCTTCTCTTGGTTGAGCTTTATATCCGATTGGCATTACTCGTTCAAGGAAAACCCTTTAAAAAGCGGGTCATGACACCATATTCATGTGCAGATAGTTTGAGGATGGGCGGTCGCCATTGTCCTCAATTGTTTATATAATGCGCAGCCGCTGGAGGACGTGCCAGCTGGCTAACAACTGATGAGGACCATCATGCCCATTTACGAATACCAGTGTGAAGCTTGTGACCACAAGATGGAGAAGCTTCAGAAGCTTTCTGATGAACCGCTAAAGGTTTGTCCCGTTTGCAATGAATCAACGCTCAATAAGCTGGTGTCCGCCGCCGGATTTCGTTTGAAAGGTGGTGGTTGGTATGAAACCGATTTTAAAACCGGTGCGAAGAAAAATGTGGCTGGAGATAGTCACAGTCCCTCGGGCAGTTCCGGTTCGTCTGGATCAGATACCTCATCGAAAAGTTCGTCATCTGACAGTACGTCGAGCAGTAAACCGTCCAGCAAGCCTTCCGCGCCAGCAGCGGCTAGCTAACAGCTGTAACTCGTTAATTCTCGCCTTTTAGGGGTATAAAAAATGCGTAGCCACTTGTGTGGCCAGATGAGGGATTCTCACATTGGTGAAGAAGTCTCCCTATGTGGTTGGGTTCATCGTCGTCGTGATCACGGCGGCGTTATATTCCTGGATGTTCGGGATTACACCGGTATTGTTCAGGTCGTTTTTGATCCGGATACCGTTGAGGCATTTGCGCTGGCTGATCAGGTTCGAAATGAGTTTGTCATTCAGGTAGTCGGCAAAGTTCGGGCCAGAGACGATGAAGCCGTCAATTTGAAGATGGATACGGGAAAGATTGAAGTTCTCGGGTTAGAGCTGAATATCCTCAACAAAGCAGAGACACCTCCCTTCCAGCTCGATGAACACTCCAGTGCCGGTGAAGATGTTCGGCTGCGTAACAGGTCTATTGACCTGCGCCGGCCAGAGATGCAGGACAAACTGCGCCTTCGATCCGAAGTCATGCATGAGGTTCGCGCCTTTATGCACGAGAGAGGATTTGTCGATGTCGAGACCCCCATTTTGACCAAAGCAACACCCGAGGGCGCGCGCGACTACCTGGTCCCGAGCCGCGTCCATCCTGGTAATTTTTACGCGCTGCCGCAGTCGCCCCAGTTATTCAAGCAGTTGTTGATGATGTCGGGCTTTGATCGTTACTACCAGATCGCCCGATGTTTCCGCGATGAAGACCTTCGCGCGGATCGGCAACCGGAATTCACACAAATCGATATTGAAATGAGTTTTGTGGAACAGCAGGACGTGATGGATGTCAGCGAGAGCCTGATCCGTACGTTGTTCGAGAAGACCATTGATGTGGATCTGGGTGATATTCAAGTGTTGCCCTATAGCGAAGCTATGCAGCGTTTTGGCTCAGACCGGCCGGATCTTCGGTTTGGATTGGAACTGGTAGATGTGGCGGATCTGTTAAAGGACGTAGAGTTTAAGGTTTTCAGCGGCCCTGCAAATGATGAGAAGAGCAGGGTTTCTGCACTGCGGCTTCCCGGCGGCGACCGACTGACTCGTAAGAACATCGATGACCTTACCAAGTTTGTCAGTATCTATGGCGCACGTGGACTGGCTTATATCCGTGTCGACAGTCTGGATAACGGCATGGAAGGGCTGCGATCTCCAATCCTGAAATTCCTGCCTGAGGAAGTGGTCACCTCCATACTTGATCGCGTCGGTGCCGAAGTGAACGATGTGATCTTTTTTGGTGCTGACAAGGCAAAAGTTGTCAGCGATGCCCTTGGCGCATTGCGCTGTAAGCTGGCTGAAGACCTGGATCTGTATGAACGTCCCTGGGCATCCTGCTGGGTTGTGGATTTCCCCATGTTTGAGGAAAATGACGACGGTAGTATGACCGCCATGCACCATCCGTTCACGAAGCCGTCCGGTGCGGTGGAAGATATGGAATCCAACCCCTTGGCGACACTGTCTGTGTCCTATGACATGGTAGTCAATGGTTATGAGTTAGGTGGTGGGTCAATTCGTATCCATGAACCCGAGATGCAAAAAGCCATCTTTCGGGTGTTGAAACTCTCTGACAATGAAGCGAATATTAAGTTCGGCTTCCTTTTGGATGCCCTCAAGTATGGTGCGCCGCCCCATGGTGGGCTGGCCTTTGGACTTGATAGAATCGTGATGCTGCTCACGGGTTCAACAGCGATTCGGGATGTTATTGCGTTTCCAAAGACCCAGACAGCCACCTGTTTGTTAACGTCTGCACCCAGTGAGATTGGTGCAGAGCAATTGAAAGAACTTGGCATTGCGGTGAGAGCGCAGCCTAAGGAAGAGTAAAAATGGCAGGTCATAGTAAGTGGAGCAACATCAAGCACCGAAAAGCCGGTCAGGACGCCAAACGAGCGAAAGTTTTCACAAAGATCATTCGTGAACTGACCGTAGCTGCCCGCGATGGGGGTGGTAATGTTGAGGATAATCCTGGTCTTCGTACCATTGTTGATAAAGCCAAGGCATCTCAGATGCCCAAAGATACGATGGAACGGGCGATTGCCCGGGGAGCCGGTGGGGATGATGGTGTAGAGCTTGTTCCACTGACCTACGAGGGCTACGGTCCTGGCGGTGTCGCAGTTCTCGTTGAAACCATGTCTGATAACCGAAATCGAACCGTTGCAGAAGTGCGACATGCTTTTTCAAAGGCCGGTGGTAATCTCGGTACCGATGGTTCGGTGGCATACCTGTTTGATCGAAAGGGGCAGATCTTTTTTGAACCTGGTACCAGTGAAGATGACGTGATGGAGATTGCGATCGAATCCGGCGCCGATGATGTTGAGACAGATGAAGATGGTTCCATCTCTGTATCCACAACAGCAGACGATTACCTTCAGGTTAAAGATGCGCTGGTTGCTGGTGGCTTTGAGCCCGCGGCGTCGGAAGTGGCAATGATTCCCCAGAATTATAGTGAGCTGGACGTGGACATGGGTGAGAAGGTGTTACGTTTGGTTGATGCCCTTGAAGATCTGGATGATGTGACCAGCGTCTACACAAATGCGAATTTTCCCGAGGAACTAATGGGCTAGTCTACAGCTCGTCCGGCTTCATTCTCTCCAGTCGGTCTTCTTCTTCCTCAATGGCGGCGCTGATTTCGGTTAGAACCCCATCGACATCCGCACTCTGCGTATCCTCTTCGAACTCACCGGTGAGTTCGATGTCCGGATGTAGCTCCCCGGCCTCAAATAATTCCCAGATCTCCTGAGCGTAACGCGTATCCAGCAGTTCAGGTGCAAATTGGCCGTAGTAGGTGGTCAGGTTGTTGACGTCGCGGGTCAGCATTGATTCCGCCTGATTATTAGCAGCAGCGTTAACCGCCTGGGGTAGATCAATGATCACAGGACCGTACTCATCTACCAGGACATTAAATTCAGACAGGTCACCGTGCACGATGCCAGCGCAGAGCATCCGAACGACGTAGAGCATGACGACGCCATGGTCTTCGATGGCCTGTTCCGCTGACATAGTCACATCGCCAAGGCGGGGCGCAACATCACCCTCGGCATCACAGATCAATTCCATCAGCAGTACACCATCGATACAGCCATAGGGTTCGGGAACTCGCACTCCTGCACTGGCTAGTTTGTACAGCGCGTCGACTTCGGCGTTCTGCCAGATTTCTTCCGTTTGTTTCCGGCCATACTTTGAGCCTTTTTCCATGGCTCGATTGCGACGGGTGTTGCGAACCTTGCGGCCTTCCTGGTAGGTGACCGCCTGCTTGAAGCTGCGTTTCATCGCCTCTTTGTAGACCTTGGCACAGCGAATATTCGATCCGCATCGAACCACAAAGATATCGGCTTCTTTACCGCTCATCAATCTGCTGATAACGGCGTCAACAATGCCGTCATCAATCAGGGGCTGGATTCGCTTGGGGATTTTCATGGCCGCCTTTTACATGATTTGAGGGCGAGAGGGAATAGCGGAGGCTGGTTATAGCCGATTCCAGCTAATGGTTGTGTTAATCTGCGCACCGATTTGAATGACCGTACAGGAAAGCCGGTTTGGCTTCTCCCTCTTTGCAAAGGTATTAATAATGTCCAACAATCACCCGCTTGAAGGCAAGGCCCTTACATTCAACGTCCTTGGCCTCCAACTGCATGCCAAACAATGGGGTGATCCTGACGGTATACCCACTATTGGCCTTCATGGCTGGCTTGATAATGCGAATACCTTTGACCGGTTGGCGCCGCTCCTGCCGGAGTTAAACCTGGTCGCCCTCGACTTTGCGGGTCACGGATTGTCGGACCATCGAGCGGAGGGTGTTCACTACCACCCCATTTACGACATTCAGGAAGTCCTGGCGGTTGCAAACGTTCTTAACTGGCATCAGTTCAACGTTATCGGTCACTCAATGGGTGCATCAATTGGTTCAGAGCTCGCCGCAATGTTTCCTGATCGCGTTCGAGCGTCTGTGCAGATTGATGGATTCCTGGCAACCGGAGGCGTTTCCGCTGAGGAGAGAGTTGAACAGACCAGGGTCGCGATTGAGAAGATCCTGAAACCTCACCATCAGGCAAGGGTTTTTCCTGATCAGGAATCGATGGCGAAGCGGGTCACCGAGGCAACAGATCAGACCATTGAGGCATCGAGCGTACTGGTCGCACGCGGACACAAGCAGGTTGAAGGCGGAATAACATGGCGCTCGGATCCTCGCATTCGATACCCAACACCACTCAGGCACACCCGTGACCAGATCAATTTGCTGCTTAAAGACAGCACCAGCCCATCATTGTTGATCGTGGCAGAGCAGGGTGACGACTGGTATCAAGGGGAAATTGGCCTTGCTGAGGAACATCATCCCAACCTTCAGGTTGAGCGAATGCCCGGTCCGCACCACATTCATCTTGAGCCAGGTTACTTTGATCAGGTCGCTGTCTTCATTCGGGATTTTCTAGGGCTTAACGTAACGCCGGTTGGCGAGACAAAAGCCCGGCAAACATAGCGGTTAGCAATCATGGACTACACACTCACTCTGTCATGCCCGGATAAGCCGGGGCTTGTACTGGCGGTTTCTAACTGGCTGGTCGAATCACAATGCAAC
>JABBBA010000020.1:8742-13343 GCA_018607685.1 K189A clade bacterium
ACATTATCGTGTCCAGACAAGCCCGGCCTGGTGCAATCGGTCTCAACTTGGTTGGTGGATTCCGAGTGCAACATTCTTGAGAGCGATCAGTTTCGCGATGGCTCCAGCAGTACCTTTTTTATGCGGGTAACGTTTTCCGGAGACGAGCATTTGGAGGCGTTGAACACCTCCTTCGAACCTATAGGGAAATCCTGCCAGATGAAGTGGCAGGTTTGGCCATGTGAACTCAAGCAACGGGTCCTTGTCCTGGTTTCGAAGCAGGACCACTGTTTGACTGACTTGATTTACCGCACGAAAAACGGAGAGATCCCGATAGATATTGTGTTGGTGGGCTCAAATCATCGGGACGCCTACTCAATTGCTGCGTCGGAAGATATCGACTTCCTTCATCTACCGGTGACGAGTGAAAATAAGGAAGCGCAGGAAGCGAAGCTGCTGGAGGAAATTGCCCACCGGAGAATTGATCTGGTGGTGCTTGCGCGATACATGCAAATCCTGTCTCCCGAGTTTTGCGCCAGCTTGCCGGGCAGGATAATCAACATTCATCATTCGTTCCTTCCGGGCTTTAAAGGCGCAAAGCCCTACCACCAGGCATTTGATCACGGTGTTAAATTGATCGGGGCAACCGCCCACTACGTCACAGCGGATCTTGATGAAGGCCCTATCATTGAGCAGGGTATTGAACGGGTTGATCATCGGAAAGGTGTTGCGGATCTGGTCAATGTGGGCCGTGATGTTGAGCGGATCGTACTCGCCAAGGCGGTTAGATACCACGCGGAACACCGGGTGCTATTAAATGAAAACAAGACCGTGGTATTTCAGTAGTTAGTTGTTTCTGGCGTTCAACCCCTGACCCCCGGTTATGCTAAACTCGAGCTTTCTTTCAAGCTCCCAATCAGATGGCTCTTATCCTAGGAATAGACCCGGGTTCCAGGGTTACCGGCTACGGTATCATCAAGGCCGTGGGTAACCATCAGGAATACGTGGGGAGTGGTTGTATCAGGACCACCGACAAAGAGACCCTCGCTGAAAGGCTGGATGTGATCTTTCAGGGCGTCACCCAGATTATCAATGAGTTTAAGCCGGCCGAGCTCGCTATTGAGCGAATTTTCATGTCCCGTTCGGCTGAATCAGCATTAAAACTTGGTCATGCTCGAGGGGTGGCTATGGTCGCTGCCGTAAACCAGGGTTTACCTGTTTTCGAATACGAAGCGCGCAAGGTTAAGCAGGCGGTGGTAGGCAGTGGTGCGGCGAACAAAAGCCAGGTCCAGCACATGGTGATGACGCTTCTGAAACTGCCTTCCCAGCCTCAGGAGGATGCAGCTGATGCCCTGGCTATCGCGATTTGTCATGTGAACACACAGCATAATCTGGCCAAGATGAGTAACAGTAGTACTACGTCTATTGGTACAAACCGCTTTCGCCGTGGCAGGTTTGCAGAAGAGATAACAAAAAAATGATCGGTCGACTAACAGGGCTCGTGATTGAAAGTACCCCGGGTCAATTACTACTCGATGTGGGTGGTGTTGGTTATGAGATTGAAATTTCTCTCACGACCTATACCGAGGTGACGGCGAGTAAAGGACCGGTTACCGTTCATACCCACCTCGTGGTCCGTGATGATGCCCACCTGTTGTACGGTTTTGCGAGCACAGGTGAACGCGTGATGTTCCGAACCCTGATCAAGGTCAACGGCGTAGGTCCTCGCATGGCACTTGGGATATTGTCAGGCCTGGATTCAGCTTCATTTGCCCGTGCTGTCCTTGGCAATGACGTGAAAGCGCTGACAGCATTGCCCGGTGTCGGCAAGAAGACGGCCGAGCGCCTGATCATTGAAATGCGGGATAAAGTCGATTCGTTTGATGTATCCGGTTCAGGTAATCCCGGTACAATGATCGCTAACATCCAGGAAGACGCAGAGTCGGCGTTAATCGGCCTTGGTTACAGACCACAGGAGGCGGCCCGTGCGATCTCTCAGGTCATTGATCCTGCTGCGGATGTAGAGTCGTTGATCAGGCAGGCACTGAAGTTACTCATGCAGAGCTAAGGAAAGAGCTAAGGAAAGAGCTTAGGAAGCTCTTAATCAGAGATTCCCTAATAATAGTTGAACACCAAGTATGATTGAATCAGACCGAATAGTGACATCTGCCGCCTCCGAGACGGAACAGACCCAGGATTGGGCAATCCGGCCCCAGACCTTTGACGATTATTGTGGTCAGCCTGCCGTCAGCGAGCAGATGAGATTATTCATCAGGGCAGCACGTGGCAGGGATGAAGCACTGGATCACACGCTGATATTTGGCCCACCCGGTCTGGGTAAGACAACCCTTGCCAATATCATTGCCAATGAAATGGGGGCTGAAATCAGGGCTACCTCCGGACCGGTGATTGAAAAGAAAGGTGACCTGGTGGCAGCACTGACCAACCTTGAAAAAGGCGACGTGCTGTTTATCGATGAAATACACCGGCTTAATCCTGCGATCGAAGAGGTGCTCTATCCCGCGATGGAGGATTACCAGGTAGATATTACGATCGGCGAGGGGCCTGCGGCCCGATCCATCAAACTCGATTTGCCGCCTTTTACGCTGGTCGGCGCAACCACAAGAACGGGTTTGCTGACTTCTCCGTTTCGTGACCGGTTCGGCATTATTCAGCGGCTGGAGTTCTACAATGTCAAAGACCTGACCACGATTGTCGAGCGGTCAGCCAGGATGCTCGAGGTGAATTGTGACACCGATGGTGCCCGCGAAATTGCAGTGCGCTCGAGAGGTACACCCAGGATTGCGAATCGACTACTTCGCCGAGTCCGGGACTATGCGCAGGTGGAGGGTGAGGGATTCGTGAATAAGGCGATAGCTGATCAGGCGCTCAACATGTTGAAGGTTGATGCGAATGGATTCGATCATATGGACCGCCGGCTGTTGCTGGCGATGATCGAAAAATATGATGGAGGACCCGTTGGGGTGGACAGCCTTGCCGCAACCGTTGGTGAAGAGGGCAACACCATCGAGGATGTTTATGAGCCTTACCTGATCCAGCAGGGGTTCATTATGCGCACCTCAAGAGGTCGCGTTGCTACCCGGCTGACCTATGAGCACTTCGGTATGAAGATGCCACGAAAGCCCGGTCAGGACCTTTTTGAAAATGAATCTGACGACTAACTTTGGAATTGAATTGTGAATGAACCGTTATCCATACTTGACCTGGTACGCAATGCCAGTGTCGTTGTGCAGGTGGTCATGGCCCTGCTGATTCTCGCATCGCTGACCTCATGGGTCATGATTTTTCAGCGAGGCTTTGCTCTATCGTCGATCCGCAGACAAGCCACAGATTTTGAAAGTGAATTCTGGTCCGGTAAGGATCTTGGCCAGCTCTATGTGGAACTGGATACTGAAGAATCGGACCTCATCGGTTTGGAGAGTATTTTTGCCTCGGGGTTCAAGGAATTCTCGAGATCAGGTCAACAGGATGGCGCTGATCCGGACCGGGTTATGCAGAACGTACAGAGGGCGATGCGGGTTGCGCTCGTCAGGGAAGAAGAGCGTCTTGAAACACACCTGCCATTTCTTGCCACCGTTGGTTCTACCAGTCCCTATGTCGGTCTGTTTGGTACGGTTTGGGGCATCATGAATTCGTTTCGCGGGCTTGCAACCGTCAACCAGGCGAGTTTATCGGTGGTAGCGCCAGGCATATCAGAAGCCCTCGTTGCGACCGCTATTGGTTTGTTCGCGGCCATACCTGCGGTCATCGCCTACAATCGTTACGCGGCCTATGTAGAAGTCATCATGAACAGGTTCGAGGCTTTTTCGGATGAATTCAGTAGTATTCTTTATCGTGCGAGCCATAAGGGCTAGCCATGTCTAAATCCTCTCGCAGAAAGCCGATGTCCGAAATCAATGTAGTGCCTTACATTGATGTCATGCTCGTGTTGCTGGTCATTTTTATGGTGACAGCGCCGCTGATGACGCAGGGTATCAAAGTAGATTTGCCGGAGGCGTCATCAGGTCCACTTGATGTAACGGATGATGAACCAATGCTGGTGGTTTCGGTCAAAGATGATGGAACCTATTACATCAATCTGGGAGAGGCCGAAGAGCCCGTGCCGTTAGCTGAAATTGGGGATAGAGCTGGTAAGGTGATTGCAGCGAATCCGAAGATTAAGGTGTTGGTTGAAGGCGACAAGAAACTGGCCTATGGCGTGATTGTTGACCTGATGAATACGCTACAGACAGCAGGGGCAAAAAGTGTGGGGCTGATAACGGAACCCCCCGGGGCATAGCAGCCGAGCGCAATGAACCTTTCATTCAACGAAGTTTCCTCATACATCATCGCAATCCTGTTTGCGCTGCTGTTTCATGTCGTCGTCATTGGGTTGATGTCCATGAACTGGGATGATTCGACACGTACTTACACAGAGTTGAAACCCTATTACATAGAGGCAGCAATAGTTGCCGAGAACCCTTACAAGGCTAAACAACAGCGGGCAACGGATCAGGAAAAATCCAGACGGGATAAAAAGCTACGTGATCGTCGTAATACAGAGGCTCGATTACGACAGGAACAGGCGAATTGGGCAAAGCAACAACAGATGAAGACAGAGG
>JABBBA010000350.1:0-1339 GCA_018607685.1 K189A clade bacterium
GCCCTGGAGCAAGAAGCCAATGCCTATATCTCGAGCGTTGAACAATGGCCAAAAGGTGGATTGGCGGCTCTCGAACAGAAAATGGCAAAGGGAACTGGCGATGCAACGCACGAAGAGAATGAGCAGGCGTTGAAAACACTGTGTATTCGCGCCGAAATACTAAGCGGCCGGCCAACGCCTGATGAGGATAAGTCTCTGCGTATGCAGTATCAGATGTCGCGCCTGAAGCAGGGGCTTGGCCAACAAATCCCTGACGAAAGCGTTGAAATGAACACCATGGTGTTCGAGTGGGTAGCGGTGGGGCCGGTGTCGACGGAGGTTTATCAGCCGTTACTTGAACGTTTTCAGCAGTGTCGCTAGTCCTCCCCGTTAAAATGCCTGTTTACGTTCCGGAAACCCGGCGATTAACAGAATATAATTGTGATATCTTTGCCCGCAGATAGTCGCTCACCAGGAAAGCCTTACAAAAAATGAAGAAGACAGCCGTTCTGTTGGTCCAGCTTGGGACACCCGACAGCCCAAAAACAAGTGATGTTAGACGCTATCTAGGTGAGTTTTTGAACGATCCCAGAGTGATTGATTTACCCTGGCTAGCCAGAAAGCTATTGGTGAATGGGATCATCGTGCCTTTCAGAGCACCTAAGTCCGCGAAAATTTATAAAGCGCTTTGGGACTTGGGAGAGGGGCAGTCGCCTTTGTTAACACACACGCAAAAGGTTCAGGATAAGCTCAAAAGCCGTTTTGAGAACTCGAATGTTGATGTGTACATGGCGATGCGGTATCAAAATCCATCGATGACAGATGTCATGGAGAAGATCCGGGCGCTTCACTACGATCATGTGATAATTCTGCCTTTGTTTCCACAATACGCGAGCGCTTCAAGTGGTTCCGCCATTGAGCTCGCGATGAAGATAATGAGTAAGTGGTGGGTGACACCAGAAATAAGTATTGTGAATCAGTTTTGGGATAATGAGGGCTATATTGATTCTATTGTTGAGCGAGCAAAAGCCTTTGACCTAAAAGACTACGACCACATTTTATTTTCGTACCATGGCCTGCCGCAAAGGCACGTTGACAAGGTTTACGAGGGGGACGATGTTTGCAGTGACGCGCCCTGCGAAACTGAGCTTACCGAAGCGAATAGGCATTGCTATAAGGCAACAAGCTATGCAACAACGCGTCTCATTGCCAGCAAGTTGGGTCTAAAAGAAGAAGACTATACAGTCTGTTTTCAGTCACGCTTAGACAAAAAATGGTTAACCCCTTTTTCTGACAAAGTCGTAGAGGAGCAGGGCAAAAAAGGTGCGAAAAAAATACTCGCTTTTAGCCCTGCTTTTGT
>JABBBA010000350.1:1361-13311 GCA_018607685.1 K189A clade bacterium
GATCATGAACGTTTCATAGACGGTTTAGAAGAAATCGTCAGAAGTAAGCTATAAAAGAACCTGTTGTTACCCCAGGTTCATGCTTGATACAAATTATCCTCACCATATCAGGAGATAGTCTGTGCCGCGCCTGGATCGACATCTCAGCGAGCACCTGAAGATCAAGCGAAGCGATGTTCGCCTTCTTTTAGCGCAGGGTCGGGTTCAAGTTGATGGGAAGACAGCCACCGATATTAACCAGATCATCAATCGTTTCAGCGTGGTGAGCTGTGATCGTAAGGCCACACAATCAAACATTCCTCGCTATCTGATGCTTAACAAACCCGCTGGTGTCGTTAGCGCTACGATAGACAAAAAACATCGCACGGTGATTGATTTACTGGAGCAGTCCTGGCGGGATCAGTTACATATTGTTGGCCGTCTGGATTTCAATTCGACCGGCTTGATATTGCTTACTAATGATGGGCGTTGGTCGCGACAGCTCTCTTTGCCCGAGTCCAAATTGATAAAGCGTTACCGAGTTCAGGGGGAAAAACCCTTATTCCAGTGCCATACAGATGCATTCCGAGATGGCCTTTACTTCGAATATGAAGGCATCACCACCCAACCTGCCGAGTTAATCCTGCGTGGAGAATATGAAGCTGACGTAGCGTTGACAGAAGGACGCTACCATCAGATAAAACGCATGTTTGGTCAGTTTGATAACAAGGTGCTGAGCATTCACCGTTTCGCAGTCGGTTCTCTAGTGCTGGATACAGCTCTTGCCGAGGGGCAAAGTAGAGTGCTCTCTGGCGCGGAGCTGGCAAGTTTGAGACCGACGTGAGCCTTTCCTTGTCCGACGGGCATTCTATTCGTTGGATCTGACTTACTTGCCCCATTGAAGTGTTCGTCAACGTAAATTCACGCGTCCTGAACGATTAAGGTAAGAGCGACGATGAGCCGGGCTCTTTTCGTCATCCACTATCTTTTTCACGCGATTATCTTTCGTCAATCGGAGTGTTTGGCGTGGCAAATATTGACACGCGTAATTTTTTGTCAGGCATGCTCTCAGGAAAATCAATTCCGCTCGTCAATCGAGACTGAGGGAGGAGGAGCTGCCCAGATGCTTCTGTTACCTGATCCTCGAAATCATCCCACGAATAATCGAAGCGATGGAGCATGCCTAAAACCCAACCACCTGGATTCAATAGCTGGCTGCATAACTGTATGAGCGCCGAGAAATCCTGGCCATTGGTTTTATGTTTTGCATAGGGTGACTGGTAGATTTTGGGTGGTGGGTCCAATATTATTCCATCGAATTTTTTACCTGCTTTGATAGCTCTTGGAAGGTGCTTATAGATATCTCCCCGAAGAAAATTCCTCATTTCAAATTCAAGATTATTGATTTGATAGTTTTCCTGGATTCTAGGTAATAACTCTTTTGATCGATCAAGGTGAATAACTTCAGCCGCCTTACCGTAGGCAGAGCTAAGACCTAAACTTCCTGTGAAGGCAAACAGATTCAAAATTCTACGATCGGAACTGTTGTCACATAGCCAGGCGCGGGCATCACGAGCATCAAGATACAAGCCGGGGTTGTGCGGGCTGTCTAGATTCACCTTGAATTTTAATGCTTGTTCATGACAGATGACGCGGGTGTCGTTTCCATGAAGGATATTTGTTCGCTCCTTAAGGCTTAATCCTAAAGATTGATGTCCCTTTGCAATGATATTTTTGAAGGGAAACACCTTTAAGAGTGCTTGAGCTAACTCAGGCAAGTCTGCTCGAATATCGGTTTTGTAGTCTATAACCGCGGCGTCGTTGAACTTTTCTATCACCGTGCCCGTCGACCCTTCCTCGTAGCCATGAAATACGCGAAAGCAATCAACGCTGGCGTCTTTCCAAAGCGGTTCTCTTTTTTCCCACGCTTTACCAATCAATTCCTGCCAGTTGACCTTTGTTATGCTTGGTTCCATCGTTTGTCCGGTTTTTTGAAGTCACATTGCTCTAACGTCGATTTTTTCAGAAAGAAATCAATCTAATTACGATCACCCTGGTGGAATCAGTGGTGAAAACGAGCATCACATTAACGCAACAAATTAACGATTGGAAACACGCGAGGAAAAGCTGCATTTGGCGGTATAATTGGACAACTCTGCTACCTATAACAGTCACTAACACCGATGAGAATTGTACTAGCACCAATGGAGGGTCTTGCCGACGTGCATTTGCGACGCCTGCTCACAGCGCAAGGGGGTTTTGATTGGGTTGTTTCTGAGTTTCTGCGCGTGGTGGATCGACCCTATCCCGACCGGGTTTTTTATAACATTTGTCCGGAGCTGCGAAATGACGGGAAAACCGATTGCGGGACCCCCGTTCGCGTTCAACTGCTGGGCAACGATTTAGAGGCTATGGCTGAAAATGCGAGGCGGGCGGTGACGCTTGGCTCCTATGGTATCGACATTAATTTCGGTTGCCCAAGTAAGACCGTCAATCGTCGCCAGGGTGGCGCTGTGATGCTAAGAGATCCAGATAGTTTATATAGAGTCGTCGATGCAGTCCGGCGCGCGCTGCCGCCGGAAATCACTGTGTCCGCAAAGATGCGGCTCGGCTATGACGATATATCGTTGATGCTGGATAACGCTCAAGCCATTCAAGATGGCGGTGCAACCGAGATGACAGTACATGCCCGCACCAGGCTGCAGGGTTACGCACCCCCCGCGCACTGGGATGAGCTGGCAAGAATTAAAAGCGCTATTAACATTCCGCTAATTGCTAACGGCGACATCTGGACGGTGGAGGACTATCACGCTTGTGTTGCGACTTCGGGTACAACGGACGTAATGCTGGGTAGAGGCGCGGTGCAATGCCCGGATCTGGCCAGCCGAATTCGCCAAAATAGAATGACAGAAGCCCAGTGGCAAGTGGTTCGGCACTTGTTGATCGATTTTTGGCAGGACATCAGAAAGACGCTGCCGGAAAAAGATTGCGCAGGGAGACTCAAACAGTGGGTCAACCATTTACGTAAGGTACATCCTGGTGCTGAATTGCTCTGGCGAGAAATACGAACAGAGAAGCAGTGCCTGAAACTGGATCGTTTGGTTGAAGCAGCTTAGGAACTGGTTAGTGAAGTCTATGTAAGTTGAAAAGGATCGATTAAACGACTAACCCATCAGTCGATCATTCTCAGGAGGTTCGCATAGCACAATCTAGCTTTTTACGGTGGTGGCTCCAGATCTGACCAGTGTAAGGCGACTGGTCCGCCGAGAGAGATCAAAACGAATTCGACGCCGTCGTCACCAGGCTCTTCAGGTCCGTAGCTGTGTCCACCATGCACGGCGCGTATCTCGCCCGTTTCGAACCAGCCTTCATCGCCAAACCGCATCCGGCCATCGCGGATGAAATAGAGCGTGTCGAAGTCATGCCAGTGTTCACCGGCAATATAGCTGGGTACAAAACGGGTTCTTAGTGCAGAAAAGCTCCCATCCAACAGGACTTGAACCGGTTGTGTTGGTCGACCAGCAGGGTCATCAAAATTCTGCCATGCAATGGACGCTTTTGTTAACACCGTCGAGTCAATTTCGTTGCCGATGTTGTCCTTTGGTAGTACGAGATAAAATCGTACGCCCTTGCTCCCGGCAGTTATTGCTGTCCCGCTGGATGTTGACCACAGAATGTCATCTACTTGAACGTTTTCACCGCTGAGCGTCTGCAGTTGACCGTTTGTAATCAGCAGGAAACATGGTCCTTCCTGTGACCAGAGAGTTCCGGCCGTTAGTTCGATCTCGTGTAACTCAACTTTTTTGCTGTCGAATAGGCGCTTGGTCTTGCAAGAAGGCGTGTCAAGCCAGGAAAGGTCATCCGGGTTTATTCGATAACATGGAGTTGGTTTGTTCATGTGGTGTTCCGAGTTGGTTGCGACACACATCGAACCAGAAAATGATGTGATTGGCTAGCACCTGTGCCATGAGGTTATCCGACAGTCCAGATTGATTTCTTTAGTTGGTCTTAAGTCGCTCAGGACGAACAACCCTTGATAACCAATTTATGGCGCAAAGCTGGACTGAATCATTGGATAGTCAGGCGTTCAGGCAGCGCCAGTCTGAAGACTGTTGATTCCACATTGTTTCAAAATCAGATCATTGTTGGAGCTTTAAGTGGGCCGTTTGGGTTTTTTCGGGTTTTGAGAATGGATTCGACTGCCTGCGGGCAAAATTAAACTGTCGGCATTCAAGGGTAGGTGCTTGCTACTTCAGCTAGTCTTCGCGACATCGACTTAGAACTCGTTTTTCAAGCTTTTTTGGGTCGTCCAGCACTTCATAAAAGCGGCTGAAATATTTGAGTGTTCTATTGTGTTCGCGAGAACTCAGAGCATCTAACTGGTGAACCTCGGCCTCAATTTCTTCACGCCTGTTCTGCATGTGAATAATGGCATTTGGCAACTCAACTTGTGATTTGCACAAGCCCAGATAACGGCGTTTACGCACATTGTCGGTTCCCAAACGGGACACCGCGTAAGGAGTATCCACCAGGCCAGAAAAATCGAAATCATACGGCAGCGGCATAATCGTGTCGTCCGTCGTTAGCACGTGCCGCACGTTATGGCAGCACTCGCCATCTGCCGCTGGCTTGAGTGCTGACCAGTCATCATTGCCGATCATGTACTCGAAAAGCCCCATCAGGCTGGTTTCGAAATTGGCTAGTTTCTCAATATCTATTGTGCCTTCTGTCTTTACGCTGCTTGTACCTGTGCGCGCCGCGACCATTTTCCAATGCTCCAGGATGATGGCGTATCTCTGGGCGATTTGTTTTTCTCCCTCCCGATAGGAAACTTTAGCTAGACGCGCCCTTATGGAGTAATCGGTGAGGAGGTTATAGACCCGGTACGCTAGATATTCTTTCAACACATACTGATCATTGATATTTTTGTTCTGGCAGTGAGTGACCAGTTTCAACGTTTTTTGATTCTCGAACAGGCCGGTACGAGCGCTATTGTTCAGTCGTATCTTAATTGGAGGGAATGCGCAGGTTTTTGCGCTGCGGCGCATCTTGCCCCGAGACCGAAGGTCAATATCAACGGTTTCAGCTTGGCCCTCAGCATCGAAGTAGGTTAGTTGCCCTGAAAAATATTCCGGTATTCCTTTCCTGTTCTTTTCCAGTTGTCTAAAAGGGAGCTGGATTTCCAAATGGAGGGTTTCGTCGCTGTCGAACAGTGGCTGTGCCGGTGCTAACTCATTTGCGTAGGCCTCTCCAGACGACATTAACAATATCACTGTAACTATTCTGACAAATCCCATGCTGCACTGATCTTCCAATGTCTTGCTATTGTCGACCATCGAATCGTTTCTGTATATCGGAATGGCATAAAGGAGGTTTGGTCAAAAATCTTCGACTAATTGGTAATGGCTTACCTTAGTAGGTTCTTTGAGAATGCTGTTCGCTACGTCAGTAAGGCTAAAACACAAGGTTCCCCCGCCGTTCTACAAACATGGCCATTTGTCATGCATGTATGGCAAGCGTTTCAAGTACCCGAGACAGACGAGGCCTTAGAAGCGATAGTAGATTTCCTCGCGATACATACTGCAAGTACATGGAACGATGCTAACGGCCGCTAGCCTTGCATCTTTTCCAGCATGGCTTTCATTTGGGTATGCATCATGTTGACCGCCTGTAACGGACGAATCATCACTTTAAACTCAGTGATCTGATCATCTTCGTTAAAGGTAATGATGTCGACGCCATTCACGTACTTGCCCTGGATTTCTGTTTCAAACTCCAGAACAACTGTGTCCCCCGAAGCCACTTCTTTGCTGTATTTGAACTTCGACTCGGGTTGTCCGACAGCTTTACTTTTGTCACCTTCACTGAAGGTACCGCCAGCCGCCATCAGATACATCTTGGTTAAGGCTTTTCCCTCCTGAGGGCTGAATACAATCGGTGAGTAGAACACGCAATCATCCGCCAACAGGGTATCCAGTCCGCCTTCGATCTCGCCACGTAAATGCTTGTGCCACAATTCGATATAGTCCGTTGCCGACATAAGATTTCCTTACACTCCAAATATTGTGGGCGCCAGAATACGGCATATCGCTTTGGAATCAAATTTAGCCTCGTTGGATGTCAGTACACGCGGGGCTCTGCGGACTCGTCTTCATTGACGGAAGTTGCTATTCGAAGCCGGCCTGAAGGAGCAGAGTAGTGCTCGCAGCATCACATCGATGAGATAGTCAATTAGCCTTCTAGAAGAGGGTGAACAGAAGAGTGCGAAGTTGCTTTTCAAAACGCGACTAGATTCGCGTTTAGCAAGTGATGGAAGGCATCGGTGTCGAAGTGGTGCGCCAATTCTGCTGCAAGTCCCTGTTTTATCGTCTCCTGTTCCTTTTCTTATAAGGTGGCACGCCTGTTGCTTTGTCGTTGGTAACATAACGGAGAAAATCTAATGAGCGACCAACTGACTTTGACTGAAAAAAAACTGGAGAGTGTTGAGCGGAGCCGTGTTGATGCAAAGCCTCACTCCCCCAAGCCAGACTTACACGGCATGAACGAGTTCGAGCGCGCGCGTATCGTCAGTAAAACCTGGTCCATGGGCCAGGATTGAGACTTCCTGATGACGACAAGCCTTCTCAACAGAGTAGACGCTTAGTCTAGATGCACTGAGACCAAGAGCTTCATCAGGGATATTCAGTCAACACTTTGAAGTCCAATCCCCATTATCCGTGAGGCCGTTTCTATTACTTGCGGAGAAAAGCGACGGATGTTCGTTTGATGTTGGCTGAATACCCCGGCCGAGTCATCCGTTTCGCGAATCGCCGCGTATCTATTACTTTTACTGGTGACAGTCAAATGCGCATTTTCATACAGCTGTGGATAGTAGCTTTGGCGGTGTTTTCTACTCACGTACTGGCAGAGGGAAAGATATCCCCCCTTTTTGCCTCTGATGACGTAATGTCTATGACGTTGGCCGCGCCCTTTGCCCAGATGGTCAAGCAACGGAAAAAGGACGAGGAGTATGACACGGCACGTCTTACTTATACTGACGAGCAGGGCGATACAGTTACTCTCCCGGTGACGGTCAGCCTGCGAGGCAATAGCAGGCTGGATTACGGTACGTGTGCGTTTCCGCCCCTGAAATTGCAGTTCGACAAGAAGGATCGCAAGGGAACCTATTTTGAACACACCAAAAAAATCAAGCTGGTAACGCAATGTCGGCCAAGACTGAATAGTTCAAGGGACGATCTGTTGAGTGAGTATCAGGCCTACCGGATGTTGAATACATTGACGGATCAGAGTTACCGCGTGAGGCTGCTGGAAGTAACCTACGTCGACCAGAAAAAAGGCAAATCAAAACAGAATTTTGCGTTTCTCATAGAGCCCACCAAGCATCTGGCGAAACGGGTCGGGCTGAAAAAGCTGGAAGTCTCATCGATACCGCCGAGTCAACTGCTTGGACAAGAGATGAACCTGGTGAGTCTCTACCAGCTTCTGGTTGGTAATACCGACTGGTCAGCGTCGCGGGGAGGCTCGGAAGAGTGTTGTCACAATGGCAAGCTGTTCTCGTCTGCGCCTGAAGCCGCCGCGCTATATGTTCCCTATGATTTGGATATGACTGGCTTCGTCGAACCCAGCTACGCTATCCCCTCAGAGAAGATGAATCTCGCTAGTGTCCGAGATCGTCGATACCGGGGGTATTGTCAAAACAATGAGTACATTGCGGAAAACATATCCGGTTTCAACGAGCGTCGAGACGAGATTGTTCAATTGGTGAGCACAGATATCGGGTTGTCAAACCGACAGGTAAAGAACAACCTGAAATATATAAATAGCTTCTACAGACTTATCAATGATGAAGACCGCCTGACAAAGCATGTTGAACGGTTCTGCCTTGGACGGAAGGCGAATCAGGCGGAACTGGTCGCGAGCGTCGCTGCGCAGAGGTAATTAGAATTGCGGTGAAGATGTTAGGTTGGAGCAGGATCGGTTACTAGAATGTGTGCTTGCTCTGAGGTGTGCGGTTAGAGGGGTCGTCACAGATGCTTCCATGTCGATAGGGGTTGGGCGCGTCTAGAGAATTGATACCTGTGCGAGGAAATGCAACGTGTTCGCCCGGTATTGGAACGAATTTTTAGACCCTTTAACTTTTTTGTTTCCTCTACCTTGCTTTTGTTGGATGATGTCACCCGACAGCAAGGAAATCAGATGCAAATAGCAATCGAAAACACCTGCCTACTCATTGGCCGTTTCTTACTCGGTCTGTATTTCATCCTGCCAGGTATCACCAAAATCACAGGTTATGAAGGCACCGTCACCTACATGGAGGCACACAATGTGCCGATGATTTCCGTGTTACTACCGCTGACGATTTTCATGCAACTAGCCCTTGGGGCCGCGCTTATCGTCGGATTTAGAGGCAAGCTTGCCGGGTTTTTCCTAGGAGGTCTGACACTCGTCATCAGTGTCTATATGCATAATTTCTGGGATTTGGTCGAGGGTATGGAGCGCAATCATGAAACCCAGAACTTTTTTAAGAATATGGGTATCACAGCTGGCCTCTTGATAGTCGCTGCATTGGGAACCGGTAAGTTCAGTATTGATAATTATTTTGCGAAACGCGCTTCTGGCGCCTAGCGCTGTTGTACAAAATCGAGACACATTTCTGGTGTTTCCTGTTCCGACTGGCCCCTGGCGTCTGAAACCAGATTTCTTTGCTTGAAATCTGGCGTAGGATAAGCGCCGTAGTGTGCGTCCTCTTTTGACCTCGGCGAGCATTCCTCGACGAATCCTGTTTACTCCGAGACAATGAGTTCGTCTACCACGATGCGACGTCCCGCGTCACTGTCATAACGAAACATCCCTCTAACTGTAACCGTTCGACTTACCAACGGTGCAAGATTAATTGTTCCCTCAAGTGCCACACGGTCTAATGCGTCGTTCTCTATCCAATAGTGCCGGGGCATATCGAATGTACGAAGGGTTCCGCTGACCATGACTTGCCTTCCATCGAAGTCTTTTTGGACTTCACTCAATGCAGACAGTGTCGTCTTTACCGGTTCTGACGCGCCGCATCCCACTAGAAGTAACATTATGGCAAACGCCATCAATAATTTGATTCGCATCTCCGCAGTGTACCTAACTAACCTACCCGCAACTATTGCAACTAAATTAACTTCGCCTCTGCTTCCTCGTCATTCACTTCGGTTAAAAAGTGCTCCCAATAAGGTGTACCTCCAAAGTGAGAAGCTAATTTCACTCATAGCAACGAGCGTACTGCCGAACAACGGTCAGTTCTATCGTGTTCCGATGCACTAGTCAGCGAATTGAAAAGCGTCGATACACTTGTGATAGCGCTACCAATCTACAGTTTTAATGTGCCGGGTGCCTTTAAAGCCTGGATTGATCAAGTGGCCAGAGCCAAGGTTACTTTCCGCTACGGCGACAATGGCCCTGAAGGTGTGCTGGAAAATAAAAAGGCCTATGTCATGCTGATTTCCGGTGGCACACTGTTAGGTAGCGATTTAGATTTTGTCTCCGGGTATATTCATCATGTTTGGGGCTTTCTCGGTATCAAGGACGTGACCATGAGCGATAGTAGCGGCATTGGTCGAGGTGAGGAAGTGATCGCCAATACCCGTAAGATCATTGATTGTATTTGACGACCGCAAACGGCAGGAACATGGAGGGAAATCATCCCGGACAAGATCGTCCGGGTGAATAATATTCGCGACTAATGCTTAGTCGTCAAAAATATTTGCTAAAGCGCGGATCAAGGTTCGCTGGTATAAGGCTCAAATAGCAGATCCTTCCCTTTGGATAGCGAGCCATGCTTCAATCTTTTTCCCCACTTTGATTGGAAGCACTCTCCAGTACATGATGAACGGGGTGCCATCCTTCTTGTAATTGATAGCTTTCCCTTCGAACTTCTTTCCAGTCTTGAGTGCTGCGGAGAGGCGGTCTACCACCTTTTTGTCGGTACCCTTTCCCTGTAAAATGCGCGGTGTTTTTCCTATGACGCCTGCAGGATCATGGCCAGTTAGCTTTTTGAAAGCCTTATTTGCATAGATGATTTTCCCTCTAGCCGTTGCGTCGGTTATCAGAATAGAGTCGAAACTGTTCTCCGCGAGTGCCTTCAATAGGGCCACGCTAGTTTCAGTGGTGCCAAGAGATGTTTCGATTGCAGATGCCATTGTTACTCCAAATTTTATAATTATGTTAATCGTTCTACGCAGCGGCATCGTCTTTGGATCATAGGACAGGAAACATCAACTCTCTCGGGCTGCAAAGCACTGCAGTGATGCACTGGTCTTTGAATGAAACAAAGCGTTGAAAATGAAAGGTATAAAAGTGTGACTCGACAATCTTGAGCTTCTTTACGGTTTTGTTGGCTCTTAAAAACGACAAGCTCCGCGCGCTGATGCGGCAGAAGTAATTGTGAACCATTGGCCGTTTACTCGCGTACAAGTGACATAAGTAAAACAAATGCGATCTCGAGCTGCCGGAGTTAGTCAAGGTGAAAGGCGGTTACAGGGTTTGCAGGCAAATTTCTAATTGGTTCGGAGCAGAATGACAGACAAAACAGAGACCCTGAAACACGATGAGGTCACTTCCTCGGTAGGGGGGCAGGGCAAAGGGAAAACACAGCTGCTGCGTATCACTGGCCTCCTTGGATTGGCGATTGCCGCACCCTTCTTCCTATGGGTGCCGCTTGGATTGACAGGATTGACGCCATCAATGATAGATGTCTTCGGTGTCGTCGGGCTTCGCTTCCCCGCGGCCGTCACGATCGGGGGTCTATTGCTCGCTGCCATCGGGTTCCACAAGATTTAGAGGGAAGGTCCGGCCCCGTTTTCGGACCATTTTTAAACCTTAAGTAAGGAAATCAGCATGTTCAAATTGTCCGACTTATTTATATTGCTCGCGGTTGCGGTTTCATTCGCAGTTTCAGGCCTGCTCTGGTTTCAGGGCTATCAAAACGAGGGCTTGTTCACCGCCATCTGGGTTCCATCCATTCTTACCTTTGGGATCTACTTCAAACTGTCAAGCCTCGCGGCGAGGGGAGAGCAATGATGATCGCTGATGACTTGCTTCTTTATGCCGTGGGTGTCTTTATCCTGCTGGCCATTGGTTTAGCGCTGACGATATTTGAGTTTCGCTACGGTGAGCCAAAACGACAGCAGGAACGCGGCGAGAGAAACCGGGAAGCTGCGGTTGGAGAGTAGGAGTAAAGAGGGTTTCTGCAGGTGTCGGTGGTGTACATAATCGTCCTGAACTATGTGGTTGACCGGGGTCTCTGATGAAAGCTAGATCGGAGATTCCCGGTCACCAGCCGTACTTCTAAAAATTGGGAAATAGGCGGCAGGCGGTTTGGGGAAAAAATGGACGCGTCCTAGGACGCTACGTCCCAGGTGAGTCATTTCGGTTGAATCTTATAATCCTTCGGACTCGAGCGATTTGCTGAGGTAGGATTCTAAAAGCCGCTCGATAGTCTCTTTGATTGTGCTTCCACCATGACCGATACCCCGGAGCGAAGGTAAACCACCTTGTTAACCTACGTGATTCATACCATTCGTCTTCAGACAATCCCTGTGTATGGTATTGGTAGTATGTCGAAGAGAAGGGCCTGGTTACCCTTTGCATAAGAAGCGAGAATTTAACTTCTTCGACCACGTCGGGTTCTTGCCCTGCCATCCCTTTCAATTGCAACGCTAGTAACTCCAGAGTGTGTCTGTGCGTCGATTTTTTAAATGGTTAAAGAGCGTGTGCCCCGTTGTACCTTCCTTTGTGCCCTAAATCTGCAACGTTTAGAAAAGCCCTGTTGTCAGTAACCACTCAGCCGCTGCTCTATTTCCTGGGCCCCGGGAAAAACATATTAGTCGTCTGCTGGTAGCGTTTATACCCGGGACGTTTCTGCACGGAATAGTATTCCGACGGTTCAGCGCCAGTATGATACACAAGGGTGCTGTACATCTTCCAGGAC
>JABBBA010000400.1:0-6957 GCA_018607685.1 K189A clade bacterium
CCCCTAAGCTGCTTCAGGGCCAAACCGCCGAGCTTGTTGGGCGTTTCCTTTTTGAACAGGTGGGCGCCGCCATACAAAGTGTGTATCGGTAATCTATCCGGCCTGATACCCGGATAGCGTTCGCTGAAGGCGAGATTCGCGACCTCAAGATCACCGTATACGGCGGTCAGGTCCGATTCGTTTAACCGGGTTTTCAAGTTTGATTTACCGAATTTTGCAAACCGGCAATACTAAACCAATTCTCACCAAAATGTGTCTTTCCACCCAATGCCCTGCCCTGTGAATGACTATTGTCAATGTAATTGATAATGGAATTGGGTACAGTTGGCAGCCTCAAAAAAGGGTTATATATCGTGACAACAGTGCCATCTCTTCAGGCAGTAAGGGATTACTTCCTGACATTGCAAACAACCATCTGTGAGACGTTGGAAGCAGTTGATGGTGAAGCAAAATTCAGCATCGAGAATATCGAAACCGGTGGCGGCGGATTGTCCCGTCCGAGAGTAATCGACAACGGCCCTCATCTGGAGCGAGGCGCAGTCCAGTTCACTCATTCGGTAGGTGATTCACTTCCACCGGCGGCGAGCGAACGAAACCCTCACCTTGCGGGTCAAGGTTTTCAGGCCGTGGCTATCTCGATGATCATGCATCCGCGAAACCCCTACGCACCCACTTTCCACGCCAATCTGCGGTTCTTTCTGATTGACGACCAACACTGGCATTTCGGTGGAGGTTTTGATCTGACGCCTTACTATCCATTCGCAGAAGATGTTCTGCACTGGCACAGGGTAGCCGAGAGCGCCTGTACTCCATTCGGCGACGACCTTTACAGCCGACTCAAAAAATGGTGTGACGACTATTTCTATCTTAGTCATCGCAAGGAGCCCAGGGGCATTGGCGGCCTGTTCTTCGATGACTGGAATGAGGGTGGGTTCGAGCAAAGCTTCGACCTGACCCGAAGTATTGGGGATCGTATCCTGGAAGCCTATGTGCCAATTCTGGAACGCAGGAAGGATCTCGAGTACGGCGAGCGGGAAACTGAATTTCAATTGTATAGGCGCGGTCGCTATGCGGAGTTCAACCTTGCGATAGACCGTGGCACACGGTATGGGATTCAGTCAGGCAGAAGAATTGAGTCTGTGCTGGCGAGCATGCCGCCTCGTGCAATCTGGAAGTACAACTGGCAACCAGAGCCGGGCTCTCCTGAAGCGGTTCTGTACGACGAGTATCTGAAATCCCGCGACTGGTTAACTGAATTAGCCTAGTATAACGGCCAAAACGCACAGTAAAAAAACAGTTTGATGAACATCACCTCTAAGCTTCCTGACGTCGGCACGACCATATTCAGCATCATGTCCAGCATGGCGACGGAATTTGATGCGATAAATCTCTCCCAGGGTTACCCGGATTTCGATGTCCCCCAAGGACTGGCAGAACGCCTGAATCACTACACCGTTTCAGGCTATAACCAGTATCCTCCCATGCATGGTGTTGCCTATCTGCGAGAGCAGATAGCAAGGAAGGTGAATGACCTTTATGACGTTTCAGCGGATGCGGATTCTGAAATCACCATAACCTCCGGTGCCACCGAGGCGCTCTTTGTAGCAATCCACACGCTGGTTGGTCATGGCGATGAAGTCATCGTATTCGACCCTGCCTTTGACAGCTATGACCCGGCGATCAGGCTAGCCGGTGGGAAAGCGATTCATATTCCACTAATGGATAGCGGTTTCAGCATTGACTGGGAGCGAGTTCGCGCAGCCACCACTAGCCGAACCAAAGCGATTATTATTAATTCGCCGCATAATCCCACGGGTTCCGTCATCTCAAGTAGCGATCTGGACCAGCTCGCCGAACTGGCAACTTCCAGCGATATTGTCGTTATCTCGGACGAGGTTTACGAACACATGGTGTTTGATGACAGACAACATCACACCATTGCAGCACACCCGGGCCTTCGAGAACGGTCATTTGTCATTTCTTCTTTTGGTAAGACCTATCATGCAACGGGTTGGAAGGTGGGTTACTGCATCGCGGCACCGATGCTCACCGCCGAATTCAGGAAGGTGCATCAATTCGTTACCTTTACTACCCACACACCAACCCAGTGGGCAATTGCAGATTACATGGACCACCACCCGGAACATCACAGGGAGCTTCCCGCTTTCTACCAGGCCAAACGGGACCTGTTTGCTCAGGCTCTGACAGATATAGGCTTTGGTCTGGTGCCAAGCCAGGGAACCTATTTCCAGTTGGCAACCTATGACAGGCTTTCCGAGCTGCCTGATATGGAGTTTGTAACGCATCTGACGCAAAAAGTCGGGGTGGCGGCCATCCCCGTCTCAGTGTTCTACGACGTTCCACCTGATCTTAGATTGGTCAGATTTTGTTTTGCAAAGGAAAACGACACGCTGCTGGAAGCTGCCGGGCGGCTCGGAGGTCACTTCTCGTGACAACCTTCCATCTGGTACAGGCTGATCTCGTCTGGGAGGATATCGATGCAAACCTCGAGCATCTGGAACGCCAGATCAGCAATATCCAGTCCGGTGTCATCGTACTGCCGGAAATGTTCTCCACCGGGTTCTCCATGGCCTCGGCAAAACTGGCCGAGCGTATGACCGGCAAAGCGGTGGCATGGTTAACCAAACAGGCAACGCAGAAACGAGTCTGCATCTGCGGAAGTCTCATCATCGAAGAGGACAGCCATTACTTTAATCGTTTTGTGTGGGTGACTCCTGATGGGGATATCACTACCTATGACAAACGCCACCTGTTCAGAATGGCAGGCGAACATGATCACTATGATGCAGGGTCCACCCAGATCCAGCCATGTATCGACGACATGCAGCTACGCCCACAGGTTTGCTACGACCTGAGATTCCCTGCCTGGAGCAGAAACACGACCGGGTACGACGCACTGGTGTATGTTGCAAACTGGCCCGCGGCCAGACGTGAGCATTGGATGGCATTGCTTCAGGCTCGCGCCATTGAGAACCTCTCCTATGTCATCGCGGTCAATCGTGTTGGTATAGACGGTAACAATGTCGAGTATGCCGGCGACTCGTGCGTCATTGACCCAAGGGGCAACTATTTGCTGAAGATGGATGCTCGAGAAGCGATTGCTTCCGTAGAGATAGACCTGGTTTCGTTGAGGGATTATCGCGAATCGTTCCCGGCGCATTTAGATGCGGACACGCTCAGCATCAAAAACCAGGACAACTAGAAAGGTGGCAACCCCTAATCTCATATTTCTGCGCTTTGCTGACCTCCAGGAGGTCGTTTGCAGCCTGTTCGGTGCTGCCGGGAAGTATTCGTCAGATAATCTCCAACAAGCATCCATTATTCCGACCGCATTAGCGCCTATACTCCGGGATTCAATTTAGGTAGCCCCTACTGTGCTCTACTACCTCGGACAATCCCTCGCCGACTTTGCTGGTCCATTTCGGCTTCTCGTTTCGTATGTTTTCCTTGCTGGGCTTGGCACTGCACTGGGCGCCTTCCTGACCTGGTGGCTGCTCCCCCGCTACTGGCATCTGCTGCCCCGCGACAAAGGCCGGGAATATGCGATAGATGCCGAAAAAAGTATCGGTAAACCCATTTCAGCAGGGATATTTTTTATTCCGATTTTCGTCATTCTGTGTCTTCTGGTCGTACCATTTGACTGGCGATTTGTGGGCATCCTCACCTGCGTCACCGCTGCGATGATCGTCGGCTTCCTGGATGACCGCTCGGACGGCGGCTGGAGCGAATACCGTTTAGGTGCTATTGACCTGGTCATCGCAGTTGTTGCATCGATGGTAATCTGCGAATTGCAGCCCTATACGGTCTGGTTACCTCTGTTTAAAGACCCCATTATCATGAGTCCCTTTTTGTTTATCCCGGGCGCAACGATACTTATCTGGGTTTCCATCAACGCAACCAACTGCACCGACGGGGTGGATGGGCTGTCCGCCAGCCTTTCGGGAATGGGAATACTGTTTCTGGGCGCTATTCTCTATGGCATCGTTGGCCACGAACCCATCGCCTCGTACCTGTTGGTCCCGCACTACGCACAGGGCGCTGATTGGGCGATCATGGCATTTGTGATGGTCGGATGTTTGACTGGATATCTCTGGCATAACAGCTATCCCAGTGCCGTCCTGATGGGCGATGCAGGATCCAGGCCGATTGGTCTGTTATTAGGTGTACTGGTGCTCGCCTGTGGCAACCCCTTCCTGATTCTGGTCGTCGCATTCATGGTTTTGGTGAATGGTGCGACCGGAATGCTAAAGGTTGCCCTGCTTCGATTCTTCAAGATCGGGATTTTTGGCCAGATCCGGTATCCCTTGCACGATCATGTACGCCACAATATGGGTTGGTCCAACACGCAGGTTCTGGTGAGGTTTATGCTCCTGCAGGCAGTCGGTACACCCATACTGATGGTGTTGTTACTGAAAGTAAGGTAAATCAATAGGTTATATAGTTAAGTTAAACCATATCCTCCTACTCTTTTCGTTGAGGTGATAAGATCAATCTATGGATATCAACGCAAAATACATCTCCTTCAGGACCTTCCGGCGATCCGGTACCGCCGTCGATACACCCGTATGGTTTGCGTCTGTTGACCCGGATACACACTACCTGTTCAGCGCTGCCAATGCCGGTAAGGTAAAGCGGGTAAAGAACAGCTCAACAGCGCAGATGGCAACCTGTGATATGAAGGGTACTTCGCTTGGGCAGTGGCATGATTGCCACGCCTACCTTGTATCAGACAGCGCCGAAATCGCTAGTGCCTATGCGTTGCTCACCAGGAAATATGGCTGGCAAATGCGGGTAACGGACTTCTTCTCTCGACTATCTGGTCGAATCAAACAGCGTGCCGTCATCAGACTGGAATCGGGCAAGTAAAATGTGGAGGGCTACTATCTTCCTCTGCTTCTCTCTCAGTCATTTTGTGATGGCAGATGAAATTGATCCTGCAAAGGCTCAGGCGATACGAGAACTACTGCAAGTCACCGGGGCCGAGGCGAACCAGGAACAACTGACCAGCACCTTCACCCAGCAACTTGTCTCTGTTCTCAGGGCCAGCAATACAACCCTGCCACCAGACGCGGTCCAGATGATTACCGATGAGGTCGCCCTGGTCGTTGCGGAACAGCTGCGCAGCGAGGTGCTGCAGATAAAGATGTACCGAATCTACGCCAGATACTTCACGCTGGAAGAGATTCAGGGACTGACCGAGTTCAACCGGTCTGAGATTGGCAAGAAAGCTAACCAGGTGATGCCCATACTGATGCGCGAATCAATGAACGCTGCCCAGGAATGGTCAGAGGAAATTGGACCTGTTCTGTCAGCACGGGTGAGAAAAAAACTTGAAGCGGAAGGAGTCACTATCGGACGCTAGGGAAACTCTATAGAGTACGCCCTTCTTTATCGTCCACCCCCAATTATGGCTACTTACCTTATAGGCGACTTACACGGTCACTATCGCGACTTCGAGCGACTGTTGATAGAGTCCGGTCTTTGTAACGAGAACTTAAAATGGACCGGTGGGACTGACCACCTTTGGCTAATGGGCGACTTCTTTGACCGCGGTGCCTCCGGTATCAAATGTATAGATCTAACCATGCGTTTGCAGCAGGAGGCGAAGGCTGACGGCGGCATGGTTCAGTCGCTTCTCGGAAATCATGAGCTAATGATCCTGTGCGCTTACCACTTTAAGGAAAGAACAACCGAAAGCGGCGGTAGTGTCTTTGACCAATGGCTGCGATGGGGGGGTATCGAGTCGGATTTTGAAGGCTTCACAGAGGAACATGCGGCCTGGATCCGCACCTTGCCTGCTATGGCCCTCCTCGACGAATCACTGTTAGTTCATGCCGATGCGATGATGTACGTGAACCATGGCACTACCATCGAACGCGTCAACAACAGTTTTTATGAACTAATGGGATCAAGTGATCTGGCAGCCTGGGAAACCGTACTGTCCTCCTTCAGCGAGCACATGGCATTTTCATCACTTGAGCTCACTGGCCGGAAACGCGCCGAACAGCTACTCTCATTATTCGGTGGAGAATTGTTGGTTCATGGACACACACCCATTCCCTATGCACGGCAAATCGAGGCAGAGGATGTGACTGAAGCGTGGCTTTACGCCGGTGATCGCTGCCTGAACGTAGATGGTGGAATGTATATGGGTAGTCCGGGGTTCGTACACCGGCTTCAATAGGCGTCGTTAACCAGAGACGTCAGCACGTGATCCTCCCACCTGCCATTAATCTTCAGATACTTACGTGCAAGCCCTTCCTTTTCGAAACCAAGCCGGTCCAGGAGTTTTCCACTTCGCTCATTGTGAGGGAGATATCCCGCCATAATCCGGTGCAAACCCTGGTCAGCGAACATATAGGCATTGGTCAACGAAAGGGCTTCAAACATGATGCCGGCACCTTCGTGTTTCTCCGCAAGTGCATATCCAAGATGACATGACTGGAACGTACCGCGGACGATATTGGTGTAGTTGCAGACACCCAGGACTTCGTCTTCATTTGGTGACATCAACACAAAGGACACGCTCGCACCGTCCCTGAAATCTCGTAGCGTCAATCGAAGATGAACTTCCCAGAAACCCTCAGTAAAAAACGCTGGCTGTCGCAGTGGTTCCCACTGCTCCAGGTGGTCACGATTTTCATCGCGAAACCTGACCATCAGACCTGCCTCATGCGGTTCGAGCAGCCGGGCGACAAGTCTGTCAGTGCAAAGTCTGGGCAGCTTTCGCTTCATTAGCCTCATGGATGGCTCCAAAGCTGACTGACCGCACCAACTTTAAGATACAGTGAACATCCCTGGCTTAGCAGCCTGACACTACTACCCTCAGGAAGGTCCCCATCGGGAAATCTAAACCAGTCGTTAGGACCCAGGTCAGCCCCATTGACGTTCACGTTCCCATCCAGCACAAACCCTTCACAACCACCTTTAAATTTG
>JABBBA010000400.1:6967-13033 GCA_018607685.1 K189A clade bacterium
GCAATGCTTGGAGTTGTTGTTCATCGATTGCAGGCAATCCAGCGCAAGCCTGGCAGGTTGGTCACCGGAATACTGCCGGAGTTTAACCAACAGCCGACAGCCTGATTCTGAATAGGGTGCGTGGGCAAAACCCTCGGGGTTAAGTAGATAGGATCCAGCCGGCCAATCGCCTGTTTCATCACTGAAAACGCCACTAAGCACCAATATCTCTTCGCCCCCGGGATGAGGATGAGATGGAAAGCCTGCACCGGGGTCGTATCGAACTAGCGATGTAACCTGTCCGTTTTCCGTTTCACCGGCAAGATGGAATCGCTTGCGGCTAACCGAGGAAGATGGTGAGGACTGCCAATCGATAGCATCTGAATAAACGATCACGGCGATCGACATATCTGCGTTCAACATTCGGAAACCTAGTCCAGACCAAGTTCATGACGAGCGGACACCAGATCTTCAAATGTAACATCCGGACCAAGATCCATGGCTTCACCCACTTCTACACGGATTCTTGAGAAGCGCCCGTCAGCTGCCTGAAGGATTATTCCCTGGGGAGCATCATCAGAACAGAGATACAACACCGCCGGGCTTACCTGCTCCGGGCTACCTCGACGATTGGGGTCGTGCAGGGTTTCGGTCATGCGTGTTATTGCCCCAGGCGCCAGTGTGTTTACCTTGATGCCCTTGCTCTCGCCTTCCAGCGCCAACACATTCATTAGCCCTATCAGGCCCATCTTTGCAGCTGCATAGTTGGATTGACCAAAATGACCAAAGATCCCCGAGCCTGAACTGGTAAAAACAACTCTGCCCCAATTATTATTGCGCATCACAGGCCAGGCCGCTTTGGTCACAAATACCGAGCCCATGAGGTGCACATCGAGGACCGCTCGAAAGTTCTCAACGGTGATGTTCGCAAAAGTCTTGTCACGGAGAATTCCTGCGTTGTTCACAAGGATATCTACCCGACCGTAATTCTCCACAGCGCTACCGATGATAGCCGCAGCGCCTTCCTGGGTGGTAACCGTATCAGTGTTAGCACTGGCTTCCCCACCCATTGCGCGGATCTCATCTACAACGGTTTGCGCGGTAGTTCCGCTGCCTGTTCCATCCACAGCACCACCAAGGTCATTCACCACAACCTGCGCACCACGCCGGGCGAATTCAATGGCGTGAGAACGCCCCAGCCCACGGCCCGCGCCTGTTACAACGACGACCCTGTCTGTGAACGAAGAGCCATTGAAGGAAGAACTCATCACGCCTCTTTATTTTTATTTTTGAGGATGGGACTCCAAGAGTAGCGGTTTCATTCAACTGAAACAAATGGCTATCTGGCGTCTTTAAGCTCAACGGTGTTCCCGTCTGGATCGATTACATAAAGTGATAGTCCATAGCCATCCGCACCATACCGTGTACCCACCTCACTGCAGGAAACACCAGCTGCGACCATCAGTTTGCTAAGAACCTCTGGCTCAAAGGGCGAAATGGTCAGGCAGAAGTGATCCTGATTCCTGTTTTCCTGGAGGACTTCGGAGGCCCCGCCCAATTCACTGCCAATGGGAACCAGGTCAATCAACTGTCCTCCTGCTCGAAGCTGGAACAGGCCCAGGTCCGGTAATTCTCGCTCCATCACACAGCCCAGCAATCCTTCGTAGAAATCTCGCGACGCTACCAGATCGCTAACCCGCAGGACCAGGTGATCAATGCCGGTGACCTCGAAAGACCTCATAGAGGATCTGCCACCCTGCGAACAAGTATGCTGTAAGGAACAGCGTACGGTTGCTCGACAAATTCATCATTCACTTCAAAACCAAAATTCGCATAAAGTTTTAACGCTCGCTGATTGAACTTTGCAACAGTTAAACGAAGTCGCTCCGGGCCGAGCGTACCCAGGGCATGGCTTAAAACTGCACCAAAAAAGGCAGCGCCCTTTCCCTGCCCGGTGAACTCGGGCCTCATCCCGACACCGATGTCCAATGCCTCGTCACTATAGTCACCACCCGGCACCTGTCCATCGGTGCCAAAGGAGCAAAAACCGACCATCGTTCCGCAGGCATCAAGCACTGCGTGAAAGTTGAACTCAGGATTCATGAACTGTTTCACATAATGTTCCTGATGATCATCGACGGGTGGATTATAGAAATCATATGGGGATGGGTATCTCCAGCTAAGAATGTCCCATGCATGACGCTCTTCCAAAGGTTTTAACCGATAGTTATCATCAGTAACTGACATACTGTGTACGTGCGTGATGTTAGGAGACGAAATAATCGCGCGTTGGCGCAGGTAGTGCAACTGCTCTACTTACCAAAACCAATCCATTCAAAGAGGTCATCATCATTCGAGCGACTACTTTAAGCCTTACTTTAGTGTTCACCCTATTTTTGTCAGGCAAAACATTGGGGGATGACGAATGGACGTGGGCCGATGACCTTGCCTTAGGATCCCGGTTCCCCGAGGTTAGCGTTGTTGATATCAGAAACACCGACACTTCCATCCAGAGTCTTTACGGCAAAAAGGGCCTGCTACTCTTTTTTAGTCGTAGTACGCAATGGTGACCCTACTGCATTGCACAGCTCGTTGAGCTGTCTAAGTCTGCAGCATCTATGCAAAGCAAAGGCGTCAATGTCGCCGCAGTTTTGTATGACTCACCGGCAACGCTTGCTCGTTTTTCGGGAAAATACGAGATTAACTTCCCGCTCCTGAGTGACCCCGAGTCATCTGCCATCATTCAGCTGGGGCTGCTCAATCCCACTTACGATCCATCAACCAAATATTATGGCGTGCCCTACCCCGGGGTTTTACTGATTAATTCAACGGGCATTATCAAAGGCAAATTTGCGGAAGAAAACTATCGAGAACGTCCTCTAATGGAAGAATTGATCCGGGCAGTTAATGAGCTCGATTGAAGCCTTACTCATCACCTTCGGTGACATGGCCTGGGGCCCCTGGTTATTGGTTTTGCTGCTAGGTGGGGGCATCTACTTCATCTTTCTATCGCGTTTTCTTCCTTTTCGTTATCTCTCCCACAGCCTGGCCTTATTGTCCGGTAAATACGATAAGGAAGGTCCGGGAGAAATTACCCATTTTCAGGCACTGTCCAGTGCTCTCGCCGGAACCATCGGAATGGGTAACATTGCCGGTGTCGCCATCGCGATAACGGTGGGCGGCCCCGGCGCTGTTTTCTGGATGTGGATTACGGCGATTCTCGGTATTACTACGAAATTTTTCACCTGTACGTTAAGTGTTATGTATCGGGGCGAAGACAGTGAAGGGAATCTTCAGGGTGGTCCGATGTACGTTATTACAGAAGGCCTGGGCAAAAAATATCGATGGCTCGCTGTGTTTTTTTGTATCGCCGGTGTGGTTGGCTGTCTGCCGATGTTTCAAACCAATCAGTTGGTCCAGACTATTCGTGAACTAATCTTCCTTGAACAGGGATGGATCAGTCAGGACCAGGCTACCCAATTCAACTTTGTAACCGGTGTGGTGCTTGCCGCGATCGTTGGGTTCGTCATCTTCGGCGGACTCCCACGAATTGCAAAGGTCGTCTCCAGGCTTGTACCGGCAATGTCACTACTCTATGTCGGAGTTGCGTTCTACATCCTCCTGATGAATTGGACTGAAGTTCCGTACTACCTGGCGCTGATTGTGACCGATGCATTCACCGGGATGGCTGCAGCAGGGGGCGCAATCGGAACAGTGATCGCAACGGGAGTACGACGGGGGGCATTTTCTAACGAAGCAGGTATCGGTACCGAGGCAATGGCCCATGGCGCCGCAAGGACCAGTGAACCTGTCAGGGAGGGCCTGGTTGCCATGCTTGGCCCCATTATAGATACCCTGATTATTTGCACCGCGACTGCCTTGCTGATTCTTATGACAGGTGCGTGGGAAAACAGCGGCGCCAGTGGTGTCACCATCACCAGCATTGCTTTTGAAACCGCGTTACCGGGTTATGGATCAACCCTTCTAATCGTGTGCATCTTTTTCTTCAGTATCACGACCATTTTCAGCTATTCCTATTATGGATCCAAATGCCTTGGCTTTCTGATAGGCGCCGAGAGAAAGCACTATTACAACTACCTGGTTGTCTTCATGACAGTCGTTGCCAGCATGCTTTCGCTGGATGCCATGGTGGGACTTATTGATGGGGCGTTTGCACTCATGGCGATACCAACGATGACTTCAACCATCATTCTGGCGCCTAAGGTGATGTCGGCCGCGCGATCCTATTTTGCCAAAATTTAATCAGCAGTCGATAAAACCGGCCTAGAAAATACCCGCTTCCAAACCAGCAGCCATGGCCATACCAAGCTCTTCACAAGCTTTTACCTGCAGGCTTTCGAGTTCACCGACCACAACGATGGGCGGCTGGACTTCTTTAAAGTTGTAGCCGTTACAGATCCTGCGAATGGCTGTTAATGCGCCTGTCCCATCGTTACCTGCCCCAACCAGCATGCAGTAGGGTTTTCCATCGACCTGCCCTTCAACTTCGTAAAAGGTTCGGTCAAAGAAGTCCTTCAATGCGCCTGACATATAACCAAAATTCTCTGGGGTGCCGAAGATAATCCCGTCTGCTTCAAGCAAGTCCTCTACCCCTGCTTCCTTTGCCAGTCTGAACGACACATCGACGTCGATGTCCGGATGATTTGCACCTTCCAGAACAGCATTGGCCATCAATCCGTTCTTCCCGGTTTTGCTGTGATAAACGATAAGTAGACGTTTTCTTTTCACACCTTACTGCTCATTCTGATTGCGTATCCTTTTGGTAATAGCCGTCAAACACAACCAACCAGTTACGTCCGGTGTCTTCTGAACTCTCCCAGTGCTGCCTAACGCGACCGTCTTCCAGCGGCGTCCAGGTGATTCGATCGACGACATTCTTTCCGTCCCTGGTCGTTCGGTTTCCCTTAAGTTGCATCTGACCGTCTTTGAACTTGCCTTCGAGGAAGAGTTGACCGCCACTGTTGTCGATCCATACCTGGTTCCAGGACTTACGCACGGGCGAATAGAAATTGAAACTGGTTCCCCGGGTACTCCCCGCAGCACTTGTCCAGTTTTCCTGCAAAGCGCAGGACCCCATAATCTTTTGCAAATGATTAGTACCTTGTTTTTCTCCATCGACGGAATAGACCGTCCACTTCCCCAGCCAGAAATCGAACTGACTGTGCTCCTCCTGTTCACATGGCGCAGGTGCTGCAATAACCTGGGGCACCCCGGATGCGATCAGAACGAAACAGGACGCTATGACAAATAGCCTATTCATCGAACCCCCTTATTTTTAGCTTGTTATATTTCTAGTGTTTTGGCCGAGCGTCTTTCTACTAGCCTTTTCTCAGCCTGATCATGGTCCGTCCTACATAGTCATAGTCCGGCACCTCGAGATTAAGCTTCGCCGCAGCGCCCTTTTCTACCCTGCCGGCGATGTCATACTCACTACGATGACAGGGACAACGAAACCCTGCGAGCCTGTTACCGGCAGCGAACTCAACCTCGCAACCAAGATGTGTACAGTTAGAATAGACCAACAGATGCTCGGGTTTCCTTGATCTATATGTATTGGTAGCAAAATCAGGCTGCTGAGACAGCGCAGAGGCAGGGTCATTCAGTGCGTCTGAGACAATGAGTTGCTCAACTCTGGTTTTGTCACGCCGAACAACCATCACGTTTCTTCCCAGCCAATGCACAACTTTGATATCCCCTGGGACCATTCCTCCGACGTCGACGTCCAAGATAACCTCGTTTCGAAAAGCCGGTATCCACGAGCGAATAAACGGGACAGAGAAGCCCGCCAGTCCGATTAGCGAAAATCCAGTCACTATTCTGGTGAGAAGGGTTCGTCTATCCATCATTAGTTAACCATCAGCTTTGTCGTGGCAGCTATCTTCAAAAATGGTCACAATCGGTACACACGAACAGCCGTATCGTGAAACAGACTTTCCTTCTCGCTACTGCTCCGGAACTGGGACATTTTCTTAAACGCGTTCCATAAAACCGGGTAGGAAACAGATTCCTTATCGACCGGGAAATTACTCTCAAACATACACCTGTCTGCACCAAATGTATCAATAC
>JABBBA010000259.1 GCA_018607685.1 K189A clade bacterium
GATCCCAATGAACAGGAGGCGCCTAGTCTCTCGGTGCTGGATGAGTTTTTGAGTCACGCTGCACTTGAAGCGGGCGAAGGACAGGGCGACCTGGACCAGGACTGTGTCCAGCTGATGACCATGCATAGTGCTAAAGGTCTTGAGTTTCCCCTGGTGTTTCTTGCGGGTCTTGAAGATGGACTCTTCCCCCATATGATGTCTCTGGAAGAACCCGGCAGGCTGGAGGAAGAGAGAAGGCTCTGCTATGTCGGTGTTACCCGAGCGATGAGGCAGTTGTACCTGACCTATGCAGAATCCCGTCGTATCAACGGTAGCGAAACGTTTAACCGGCCTTCCCGGTTTATCAGTGAAATGCCTGAAGAGGTTATAAAAGAAGTGCGTCCCCAGAAGTCTGTGGTTCGGGGAGGATCGGTGCCGGCACCGTCTCGTGTTGCCAATGAAGTTGTAGGTACGGATCTCAAGCTTGGTCAACGGGTGTCTCACCAGAAATTTGGCGAAGGCATTATCTTGAACTATGAAGGTGTTGGATCCTCTGCCCGCGTGCAGGTCAACTTTTCGGAAGGCAGCAAATGGCTGGTGATGGGCTATGCTAACCTCGAGCCCGTCGGATAGGCGCCAAACCAGATTTCACGCACCGTACAACTTAAATCAATTTATACAACTCAGACAAATGAGTCCCGGAACAATAATTATGATGCTAAGAATATTTTCCCTTTCATTGCTTATCCTGCTTGGGTCATGCGGAGGATCGCAGGAACCGGCTGCGGCCGGCGGCGCTTCAGCGCCTCAGAAAGTCTATAAATGGAGAATGGTAACCACCTGGCCAAAGAACCTTCCGGGTATGGGTATTGCACCTGAAACGATGGCGAAGAAGATAAAGACAATGAGCAATGGACGGCTCGAGATCAAAGTCTATGGTGCCGGTGAAATTGTCCCGCCACTGGAGGTTTTCGAGGCGGTATCCCAGGGTACGGTCCAGATGGGCCACGGTGCTGCCTACTATTGGAAAGGCAAAGTACCTGTCGCTCAATTCTTCACAGCGATGCCATTTGGCCTGACGGCCCAGGAGATGAACGGGTGGCTGTTCCACGGTGGCGGTATGGAACTGTGGCGTGAACTTTATGCCAAGTACAACCTCGTACCCTTCGCCGGCGGCAACACCGGTGTCCAGATGGCGGGATGGTTCAACAGGGAAATCAACTCTCTGGAGGATATCAAAGGTATGAAAATGCGTATTCCCGGCCTTGGTGGTGAGGTGTTTAACCGGGCCGGTGGTACCTCAGTCAACCTGCCCGGCGGCGAAATATTTACGAGTATGCAAACCGGCGTGATCGATGCGACGGAATGGGTTGGTCCCTACAACGATCTTGCCTTTGGGCTCCACCAGGTAGCGAAGTATTACTACTACCCTGGTTGGCAGGAACCCGGTCCGAATCTTGAGATGATCGTCAACAAAGAGGCCTGGGAGGAACTCCCCGATGACCTTAAAGCTATCGTTGAAAACGCGTCGTTAGCGGTGAACGCCGATCTCCTTGCTGAGTACACGGCCCGAAATAATGCGGCGCTTCGGGAACTGGTAGACGTGCATGGCGTAGAACTGCGTCAATTGCCAGCGGATGTACTCTCGGAAATTCGCAACATTTCATACGCCATGACGGAAGAAATCGTTGATCCGAACGATGAACTCGCGAAAAGGATCTATGATTCATACAAGACCTACCGCGACGGTGTGCTGGCGTATCATGAGATTTCGGAGCGTGCCTATATCAATGCCAGGGCGGCTAAATAGGATTTCCTGCTTAGCCAGCTAGATGTAGATTGACCAAAAATAGAGGACGTTCGACAACACGAATATAGGGTACCCAATCAGTTATATAGGCGTGTCTTACCGGCATATCTGTAAGCAAAACTCCTTCCTGCTCAGAAAACATCCAGAACACAATCTGGTATGGTCTTGGTCATAGAACCCTCGACCACTGATAGGCAAACGAATATGAGCGAGCAGACGAAAGAATCAGAATCTTCCATCTACAACAATCCATTCCTTCAACCCGATGCACCTCCCGTTATTGAAGACCCCTATTCGGTGCCGATTGAAGAAATCAATCCTATCGATGGACGACTGTTCCAGATGGACATTCATGAGGCTCACTTCAAGCGCCTGCGGGAAGAAGACCCTGTTCATCTGAATGAACTACCGGTGACAGGCCGCTATTGGTCGATTACAAAGTTTGAAGACATTATGTATGTGGATAAGAATCATGAGTTGTTCTCATCTGCCAGCGGTATAGCCCTCGGACCGAGGCTTGATCTGGAACCTGATCCGGAAGAGCTCAATTTCTCCAACTTCATCGCGATGGATCCCCCCAAACATGATCTTCAGCGGGCAACTGTTAGTGGTGTCGTTGCTCCCCCTAACCTCGCGAAGATGCAATCGGTCATTCGGGAACGGGTGTGTACCATTCTTGACAGCCTCCCGGTCGGTGAAACCTTCAATTGGGTTGATCTGGTTTCCATTGAGCTGACAACGCAGATGCTCGCCACGCTCTTCGATTTCCCATTCGAAGATCGCCGGAAACTGACCCGCTGGTCTGATGTCGCGACTGCCCCTCCGGGTACTGGCATCGTTGATACGTTAGAGCAAAAAAGAGATGAGCTGCTGGAATGCCTGGCTTACTTTACGCGACTCTGGAATGAACGGTCTGCTATGGAGAACCCTGGATCAGATCTTATTTCTATGTTGGCTCACGGGAAAGATACCAAAAACATGGCCCCCCACGAGTTCCTCGGAAATCTCATACTGTTGATTGTTGGTGGTAACGATACCACCAGAAACTCCATCAGCGGTGGAGTATTGGCGTTGAACGAGAACCCAAAAGAGTACGATAAGCTCCGCAACAACCCCGACCTTATTCCCAGCATGGTGGCAGAGATAATCCGCTGGCAGACACCGCTTCCCTATATGCGAAGAACTGCCAACCAGGATGTCGAGATTCGCGGCAAAAAAATCAAAAAAGGCGAGCAGCTGTTGATGTGGTACATCTCTGGTAATAGGGATGAAGACGTTATTGATAATGCCGACGCGTTTATTATCGACCGACCCAACGCACGACACCATCTATCGTTTGGATTCGGTATTCACCGTTGTATGGGTAATCGGCTGGCTGAGATGCAGTTAAAAATAGTTTGGGAAGAGATCCTTAAGCGCTTTCACAAAGTTGAAGTCGTCGGTGAGCCAGAGCGTCTGCGGTCCAGTTTTGTCCGAGGTATTACGAATCTGCCGGTACAGGTTCATCCATTATAGATAAAACCCGAATACTCACTCGATGTGGAATCCGTCGTAAGCTTTCTTAAAGGAAAATCAATGAAGTTTGGTATCAGTATATTCTCTACCGCTACCGGGATGCCCCCGCATCTCGCCGCACAAAAAGCGGAACAGTTGGGCTTTGAGTCTTTTTTTGTTTCGGAACATTCTCATATTCCCGTATCAACAGACTTCCCTATTGCAGATGAAGTTCCGCTGATCTACAAAAGTATGTATGACCCTTTTGTGGCAATGGCCGCGGCGGCCTCTGTGACCAGCACCATTAAGCTGGGTACCGCGATTTGCATTTTGCCTCAACACAACCCCATTAACTGTGCTAAATCACTTGCCACCATTGACCAGATTTCCGGAGGCCGGGTGGTGTTCGGCATCGGTGCGGGCTGGAATCCGCCCGAGATGGAACACCATGGTGTTAACTTCAGTGATCGATTCTCGGTCACCCAGGAATCCGTTGAAGTGATGAAGGCATTCTGGACCGAGGAAGAAGCAGAGTTTCACGGCAAGCATTTCGATATACAGCCCAGCTGGATGTGGCCGAAGCCCGTTCAATCACCTTATCCGGAACTTTCTCTGGCAGGCGCGGGACCGAACATATTAAAGAGAGCGGTCAAAATAGCGGGTGGCTGGATGCCAGTGTTTGCAATGCAGTGGCATGACTCCATGGCGGGCAAACAGACACCACTCGAAACGCTCAAAGAAGATCAGCAGACACTGCGACGTCTTGAAGATGAAATGGGTAGACCGAGGACCATCATTTCAGCCATGGGTTTACCAGCCACGCCTCAGTATATTGATTACTTACTTGAACATGGCGTTGAGAGAATGATTCTCAGCGCCCCTAACGAAGAAGCTGGGGCTTGTGAAGATGCTATAGAGCAATACGCCCAGGCAATCACAGCTTATCTCTAGATAAGGAGGTGCTCCCTTGGATTTTCGCCAAACAAACATAGTTGAACTGGCCAGACAAATTCGCGGCGGGGAAATGAGTGCGATCGACGTCACTACCGCTGCGCTCAACAATATTGCGCAGGTGGATGGACAGCTAAAAAGCTTTTGTTCAGTGAATCCGGAGCGTGCCCTGGCAGAAGCCTCTGCCATTGATAATGCACTGGCCAGGGGTGATAACTTGCCGCTTGCTGGTATTCCCATCGGCGTCAAGGACCTGGAGGATGCCGCCGGCTATGTGACAACGTACGGTTCCGCTCTGCATACAGGTGATGTGGAAGCGGAGCAGGACTCCGAACTTGTACGTAGGCTGAAAGCGGCAGGTTGTGTCGTGGTTGGAAAGACCAACACGCCGGAATTTGGACATCGAGGCAAGACGGATAATGTGCCGTTTGGTATTACCCGTAACCCCTGGAACCTTGATCATACGCCGGGAGGATCATCGGGCGGAACTGCGGCAGCGCTGGCAGCAGGCATTGTGCCGCTCGCTACCGGGTCGGATGGAGGAGGCTCCATTCGTATTCCGTCTGCATTGTGTGGGCTCAGCGGTATAAAGACCTCACAGGGACGTATACCCAATGGAGGAAAATTACCGCCCGGCAGTGGACTGCTGACGGTAAAAGGACCGATGGCAAGAACAACCCTGGAGACTGCTTACGCGCTTGATCTCACGGTTGGTGATCTCGCAACGGATACCTTTGCCCAGGGCGATAAGGTAGACAACTGGCTGGACGGAGTGCAGCGCTCAGGTTTACCGGATTCAGTTATCTGGTCTCCGACGATGGGCTTCGCCACGGTAGATAAAGAAATCATGGCGCATAGTGAGGCGGCGATCTCGAAACTGGCTGCGGCCGGCGTTACCATTATTGAGAATGACAATATCTGGGAAACAGACCCTGTCCGCGATTGGCTGGTGTTCTGGACAAGTGCCAGAGCTCGAGCGCAGCAACATCTTATGGGCACAAAGGACTGGGAGCGAATAGACCCGCAGCTTCGAAAGTTGATTGAGATGGGTACAAAGATGACGGGCGCAGCCTACGCATTGGCCATTGATGCGGGTCATCACCTCAACTACCAGCTTGAGCAGGCCTTCGAAGCAGCGCCATTAATCGTGACACCGGCGGTCTGTGGTCACACACCAACGGTTGAGAATGAAGGTGTCGTTAATGGTCAGGAAACGCCAGGCTGGGTAGGCTTTACGGTTGGCCTTAACATGACGCGAAACCCGACCGGGGTGGTGCCTATCGGTAAGAGCAACGCTGGACTCCCGCTCGCGCTGCAGGTTATTGGCAGGCAGCGTGCTGATCTGTCAGTGTTACAGGCGATGCACCGGTTCGAGCAGGTGTTTGAGTTCAACGAGATTGCGGGTTTCGGTGTAGAGGATTAACCGTAGATTTTGGCGGGTAACCAGGTCGCCAGTTCAGGCAGGAATGCCAGAACCACCAGCATCATTAACTGAATGATGATGAATGGAACGACTCCCCTGTAAATATCACTTGTTGCGACCTCAGGCGGCGCGACCCCCCGAAGATAGAACAGTGCAAATCCGAATGGTGGCGTCAGAAATGAGGTCTGCAGGTTTATCGCAATCATGACACCTAGCCAGATCGGATCGATACCCAGGGCCAGTAATGCCGGACCAACGATGGGTACTACAACGAATGTGATCTCGATGAAGTCAAGAATGAAGCCGAGCAGGAAGATAACCAGCATCACTACAATCGTTGCGCCAATAGCGCCTCCGGGCAATCCGGACAACCAGCCGTTCACCAGTTCGTCTCCGCCATAGCCTCTAAAAACCAGCGAAAACACGGATGCACCGATCAGGATAAAGAACACCATGGCGGTGGTCTTTGTGGTGGACAGCGCGATTTCCTGCAGCTGCCTGAATGACAGCTCGCGCCGGATGCCCGCCAGGACAAGTGCGCCCATAGCGCCAACACCGGCAGCTTCGGTAGGCGTGGCAATACCACTTAAAATTGAACCCAGCACTGCAACGATTAACAACAGTGGTGGAACGATGCTACTGATAATCAACGCGAATGAGATATTTCCGGCTTTTACGGGAGGCGCCTTTTCAGGATTTAGCGTAGCCGTAGAAACGACATAAATGGCGTAAAGAAAAACCAGCGCCAGACCCGGAATGATTGCCCCGGCAAACAGGTGGCCTACTGAGACGGTCTTTGGATTAAAGATACCCATCGATAGCTGGGCCTGTTGATAGGCGTTTGACAGCACATCTCCTAACAAAACGAGGGCAATGGAGGGTGGAATAATCTGCCCCAATGTTCCTGTGGCGCAGATGGTGCCTGTTGCCAGAGGCACATCGTAACGGGCGTTCAGCATGGCGGGCAGAGACATCAGGCCCATGGTGACGACCGTGGCGCCAACGATGCCTGTACTTGCTGCCATCAACATTCCGACGATAGTGACTGATAATCCGAGCCCGCCGGGTAAGCCGCCAAACACTCGACTCATGGTGTCGAGCAGTTGCTGGGCAATACGTGTTTTCTCTAAAGTAATGCCCATCAGGACAAACAGAGGTACGGCGATCAGGGTTTGATTCGTGATGATGCCGAACAAACGGTTTGGCATGGCGGTGAGAAATGCGGGTTCAAAAGTTCCTGTCGCAATACCGATGGCGGCGGCAATCAGCGCAGTACCGGCGAGTGAAAGTGCAACCGGGTAACCCAGAATCAGGACAACAAAAATCGCAAGGAAAAGGAGGACGGGAGCCAAGACTATTTGCCAGCGCCAGGTGTCAGGGAGAGGAAGCCTTTCAATATTTCCGATACCCCCTGTAGTAATAACAGTACCGCCATAGCCGGTATCAACCCCTTAACCAGGTAGACACCGGGCAAGCCTCCGGGCTGTCCGGAAGATTCCCTTAGCGACCAGGAAAACGATACGTAGTCCAGGCTGGTCCAGAGAATGAAAATGGAAAAAGGAATCAGGAACAACAGGTGACCGGCGATATCGATAGCAATCTTTACCCGGGGTGGAAACTTTTCGTGTAGTACATCTACACGAACGTGACCATGCTCTTTTAGCGTGAACGCTATTCCGAGCATGAAGACCACGCCATGCATGTACATGACGCTTTCCTGTAATCCGATCGATCCGAAATTAAAAAGATATCTCGCAGCCACTACCGCACAGGTGACGACCACCATTGCCAGTGTCAGCCAGGCAATTGCTTTACCAGTTATCTGGTTAGTTGTGTCTATCGCGGTTGATGCGATTTGTAGGTAACGAGATATCAACGAGTCCCCCCTTGGCCGCGCGAAATATTAGCACAAGCAGAGGGCCGCCTATGGGAATCAATATATGTTGAGCTCAGGGAGCCTAGTCAAACCAGGCATCATTGCCCAACTCATTGCGAAACTGTTCATGGATTCGAGCGTAAACAGGCCCCGGTGCTTCCTGGATTTTCCTGCCGACGATTTCTTTTACCGGGATCAATTCGGCGCCGGTGCCCGTCAGGAAACACTCGTCTGCAATATAGAGGTCGTAGGTAGTTAGTGAGCGCTCCCTTACTTTAATAGATAGCTGAGACGCTATCTCCAGAACTAATCCGCGAGTAATTCCATCCAATGCTCCGTCGGTGACCGGCGGCGTCTCCAGCGTATCACCCGTCACAATGAATATATTGTCCGCGGTACCTTCGGCAACAAAACCTGATTGGTTGAGTACAACAGCCTCGTCAGCGCCTGCAACATTGGCTTCGATTTTGGCCATGATCTGGTTCAGGTAGTTGAGGCTCTTGATTCTCGAGTCAAGCTGGTCCCCGGCTAATCTGCGGGTGCTTGCGATGATCAATTTTGCTCCTTTGTCCCTTGCTTCCTGGCTTACCATCTTGAGTTGATCTGCGATGATGACCACCGAGCCTTTGTCACAGTGACGGGGGTCAATACCAAGGGGACCGACTCCCCTTGTCACGATGAGTCTCAGATATCCGTCGGTGTGAGCAGATGCTGCAACGATGTCCAGCAGTGCCTGCTCGATCTCAGAAGCCGACATTGGCAAGCTAATGGCAAGTGCCGTTGCTGAGTCTGCTAACCGTTTTATATGGGCGTTCAGCTTTAGAATCCGGCGGTTATAGAATCGAAGTCCCTCGAAGATCCCATCGCCATAAAGAAACCCGTGATCATTAACGGGTATTTTTGCTTCACTGGCATCACAGATGACACCATTGATCGAATAGGACTGCATGAGTATCTCCTAGGCTTCTGAATTGAAAACGTCGCGAAGTTTGTTGTAATTCTCACCAAACCGGGCAGCAACTTCGGATTGAAGGAATCGGGTCACTTTGGTGATGTACACATCGTGTTTAATGTAATCTTCTGCGACGGTTACAAAACTTGGATTTCGTGACCAGGCACCATCAACTTCACCGCCCGCTCTAAAATTTGCGATTACCACCTGGCTTCCATCGACGACGATGGTTAAACCCCGCCCACCTTTCTCGTTGTACAGCGTTTCTTCAACAGGATGGTGGTAGGTGGCACCGATCTTTCGTGTTGGCTCGCCAAAATGTACAAGGGCGATTTTTACACCCCGGGTTTCTGCGTCCAGCAGCGCGCGCTCCGACCAGGCCAGTTCTTCTGGCCAGAGAGAAACGAGGATGCTCGTTTTTGCCTGGTGAATATTTTCGAGGGTCTTGATCTGGACCTGACTGTCATCCAGAAGTGGCCAGATCAAATTGTTCTGGTTACTGGAAGGGACCTTCTGTAATTCAGGTAACAGTTGCTCCGTGTCAGCGATGATCTTGTTGCGTATGGACTTCATGAGATCTGACGCGTTTAGAGCATAGTATTGCTGGGTTCCGGTTTCATCTTCCGTTGCCTGGAATACCGCTCGATTAACCAGCCGGGCGACTGTTTCATAAATCTTGGATGTCGGCAGCCCCGCCTTTTTTGCGATTTCATAGGCTGTCGCTGGCTGGCACTCAAGCAGCGCCAGATAGGCTTTGGCCTCATTGGTGGTGAAGCCCAGCGATTTCAGTTGTTCGGAGACGTCCATTTTGATTCGTGGCCCTGCTAACCGCGAGTTAACGGAGGCTAGTGACTACCTAAGTAGTTAATATATTTGCCGCAGGATAGCGAAAACCGGACGTTGGCACAAGATCCTGCGAAGTGTTGCGAGATATTGCACTAACATATTGAAATTAAACACTAAATTGTGGCGTAGTGAACAACGATGCCCAGAAAGATGCTAAGTCCCACCCAGTGGTTGTTCAGAAAGGCTTCAAAGCAGAGCTCACGGGAACGATTCCAAATGAGGTAGTGCTGATAGATGAAAAGCCCGGTCGCGCCGCAAAGCCCGAAGTAGTAGTAGACAGAAAGGTCAACCGATCGTGGTATCAGCAACAGGGTGAGAAGGAACGATATCTGTAGGATCGCAATCATGGATCTATCCAGATCGGCGAACAAAATGGCCGTGGACTTGATACCCAGACTGATGTCGTCGTCTCGGTCCACCATGGCGTACTGGGTATCGTAGGCAACCACCCAAAGGAGATTGGCGATCAGCAGTAACCAGGCAACATTGGCGATTTCATTGTTAACCGCGGTGAAGGCCATGGGTATGCCCCAGGAGAATGCGATTCCAAGAAAGGCCTGCGGCAGGTGGGTGAAGCGCTTCATAAAGGGATAGATGACAGCGATGATCACCGCGAACACAGACATGTAGACGGTATAGCTATTCGTCGTCAGCACCAGCAGCAGAGAAACAAAAGCAATACCACCGGCGACGAACAACGCGGCTAGCGGGTCCACCTTGCCGGAAACCAATGGTCGCTCCAGCGTACGTTTTACTTTCCCATCGAACTTCATGTCCGCGAGGTCGTTGATGATGCATCCAGCGGAACGCGTTAGCACGGTGCCCAGCACAAAGACAAGGAACAGGTGCCAGCCTGGCCAACCCTCGGAGGCTATCCAAAGTGCTGTGAGCGTTGGCCATAGCAGCAAATAGATTCCGATCGGACGATCTAATCGCGTCAGTGAAACAAAATACTTCAACTGAGGAAAATGGGCGTCTATTGTGCGCTTGAGTTGATGAAGGCCTGGAGTCACTTTATTTCAAGGGGATGGCAATTGATGTAGTATACGTCGCTCGCTCGGTCCTTCAACAATAGAGCAGGACCATCATTAGAATTATTGTGCTAAAGCAATATTTACAAAAGAAAAGTTAGGAGAATCTCGACCAGATGAAGAAATGGCAGTGTATTGTGTGCGGATTTATTTATGACGAAGCAGAAGGTTTGGAAGAGGAAGGTATTGCGCCGGGCACTCTTTGGAATGACATTCCAGAGGATTGGGTCTGTCCGGAATGTGGTGTCGGTAAAGCCGATTTTGAAATGCTGGATGCTGATTAATGATTGAGCGAGCAACACTAACCCGAAACATCCTGATTGGGATGGCCGGTGGATTGTTGCTCGGTTCACTAATACATGCCATTGATCTGGCTGACACCAATCCAGTCATGGTCTATGGGGTTAACGGCCTGATTGATATCGGTGGCAAAGCATTTGTCGCGAGTCTGAAGTTACTGGTCGTTCCCCTTGTATTTGTTTCTCTTGCCTGCGGTGCCAGCAATTTGTCAGATGGGTCGAGTCTGGGTCGCATCGGTTTCAAAACGATTGGGCTCTACCTTTTCACCACCGCAGTTGCGATTACACTGGCGTTAACCGTCGCCAACCTTGTCAACCCTGGATTGGGGATGGCACTAACAACCGACGCGGTTTTTGTTGCCAGAGAAAGCCCTTCGCTCAAAGATGTCATAGTGGCAATTGTTCCTACTAACCCGGTGAAAGCGATGGCGGAAGGGAACATGTTGCAGATAATAGTGTTCGCTATTTTGGTGGGTGTCGCGATCGCGAAAAGCGGCCCTAGCGGCGAACGACTTCGCGCCTCGCTTAATGATTGGAACGAAGTCATTATGCGGCTCATCATGATGTTGATGGCGGTCGCGCCGATTGGTGTTTTTTGTTTGATGTTGGCCCTGTTTTCTAACATGGGCTTTTCTGCCATCGCAGACCTGATTAAATATTTTCTTACCGTAGCCGGTGTTCTGGTACTCCACTTTTTACTGACCTACTCGATGATGGTGCGTTTTGTTGCAAACCTGAACCCCATTGTTTTTTACCGCGATTTCTACCCGGTGATGGCCTATGCCTTCTCTACCAGTTCGTCCAACGCTACCCTGCCGGTAACACTGGAGACCGTAGAGCATCGTCTTGGAGTCAAGAATGAAGTGGCTTCCTTTACCGTGCCACTGGGCGCCACCATCAATATGGATGGCACAGCCATCATGCAGGGCGTTGCGACTGTCTTTATTGCACAGGCCTATAACGTCGACATATCCATGATGGGCTACCTGATGGTTGTGGTCACAGCAACGCTGGCATCGATTGGTACGGCTGGTGTGCCGGGTGTTGGCCTGATTACGCTCGCACTGGTCTTAACGCAGGTTGGGCTTCCTGTAGAAGGTATTGCGCTGATTATCGGGGTTGATCGACTCCTGGATATGATGAGAACGGCGGTGAATGTCTGCGGAGATGCGGCCGTGGCGACCATCGTTGCGAAAAGCGAAGGCAAGTTTGATGAGGCTGTCTTCTATAAGGATGAGTCCCACTCACCTCTGAGCTGACGCTTCAAAAAAAAGTCTACACCTGTCCTACTCTCTCGGGATCCTTGATCCATCTGTTTACCAGAATACTGGCTTTGTCCCGGTGCTCACGCATCAATGTGAGCGAAGTTTTTCGAACCATTGGTAACATGTCCTTGTCTCTCATAAGATCGGCAATCCGAAACTGCATGGCGCCGGATTGTCGTGCACCCAGAAGCTCGCCTGGTCCACGGATTTCCAGATCGCGCTCCGCTATAAAGAAACCATCATTGCTTTGTCTCATGACTTCCAGACGTTCCCTGCTCAGGTTGCCAAGAGGTTTCCGATACAAAAGTACACAGTGAGAATCTGTCTTGCCTCGTCCAATGCGACCCCTGAGCTGGTGTAATTGGGCTAACCCAAGCCGTTCCGAGTTTTCGATGACCATCAGGCTGGCATTCGGGACATCGACCCCTACCTCAATCACTGTTGTTGCAACCAACAGGTCCAGTTGTTTGGACTTAAATTGGCTCATGACATCGGTTTTGGTGCTGGGTGTCATGCGTCCGTGCACAAGCCCAACCCGCACATTCGGCAATAGTGCACTGAGTTCCTTCTCGGTCACTTCGGCGGCCTGGCACTGTAAGGCTTCGCTCTCTTCGATCAGGGTGCAAACCCAGTAAACCTGCCGCCCTTCTGTGCAGGCGTCGGCAACCCGGGAGATGACTGAATCGCGCTTTTCATCTGACATAACGGTTGTTGTCACGGGTGTTCGTCCGGGTGGTAACTCGTCAATGACTGAAACGTCCATATCCGCATAGATGCTCATTGAAAGTGTTCTTGGTATTGGCGTTGCAGTCATCACAAGCTGATGGGGGGATATTCCCTGCGCGCTCCCTTTTTCCCTGAGAGCCAGCCTCTGGTGGACACCGAACCGGTGTTGCTCATCTACAATGACCAGTCCCAGATTCTTGAATTCGACATCCTTCTGGAACAGGGCATGGGTTCCGATGATGACCGTCGCGTCTCCCGTCTGGATTCTGGATAGTTCCTCGGCACGCTTCTTCCCGGTTACCCGGCCGGATAGCCAGGCAGTCTTGATACCCAATGGCGCCAGC
>JABBBA010000250.1:0-4131 GCA_018607685.1 K189A clade bacterium
ACATGAATCTGTTCACGGGCAGCGCTCGCAATGGCGTCACCAAAGGCCGCCCGTAGCCAACGGCTGAAACTGCCCAATTCTTCCATCTCTTTGCCTTCAAGGATCGACTCTGCCTGTTTGATGCCCCGCTTGTCCTCATTGAGACTGGCGACGAAGATTGGTCGCAGTTCGTTTTCTGTTTCTTCATCAAACATCAGGGCACGCTCAATAGGATCACTGGACGCCTCCAGAATGCGGGCTAACAGGTGAGCATGAATGGTGCCGGTGGAGCATCCCCTGCCATAAAGTGGATTTGTCCTGACTGCTGAGTCACCCACCGCAAAGAAGTTCAGCGCGACGGGAGTGCCGTCGTTAACAAAGTGACGCCAGATAGCGTGGATGTCGCCGAACCCGAATGAAGACGTGGTAGGCGTTGATTTCGATGCGTTCACCCAGGGCTTCAGCCCCGGTATGGCGTTGCAAATATCATTGAACTGGTCCGGGTCCTTGATGGCTTCGCGGAGTGCTGTCTCGTGGTTTGGCAGGCAGATAATGACGGCGAAGTGACCGTTGTCGCCGGGAAACACACCATATTTCATATAGCCAAGATCGCCGGCAGAACGTTCCTCGCTGTGCCGCGAGGGTTCCTGTTCTCCCGGGTTTAGCTGGAAGTGCCTTGTGTAGTAAACAATATCAGCGTCATCGTCTTCTGTGATGATCTCGGAACCCAGGGCAGCCAGCCATTCCGGGAATTTTGTTCCCCTGCCGCTGGCATCTACCACGATGTCATGGCTGACCTGTTCAACTTCTCCACGCTCGGCCTGGATCTTCAGACCGGTAACGGTGAGTTCGTCATCACTTTTGAGAGTAGTCACGCCAACCACATTGGTCGTGTTGTTGATGCTGACATTATGTGTGCCTTCTACATAACGCCTGAGCACGGTTTCCATCGTTGCTCTTCGGCACATCAGTAGCCACATGTCGTCGTCTGAGGGCTCGGGTTTATATTGGGCGAGTAGCTCCGGCGGTAACATGTCACTGAATGACAGCTTTCGGGCGCCGGCTTCCCAGAACTGTTCTATCAGGTCCGGGTAGTTTTTTTCGAGCATATTGCACATGACGCCCAGAAAGGCATGGGGATGCCTGAACTGTGCTGCTCCCCGGCGCTTCCATTCAAAGAATGCCTGGTCTGCGCCACCTTCCGGTGGCTCAATGTCACGCTCATAGATGGTAACGATGTTACCTTTCACTGCTAGCGCAAGTCCGGTGCAAAGACCGCAGATACCTGCGCCAACGACTGCAATATTCTGGTTCATATGGGCTATTTTACTGAATTTAGAAAATCAATCATCAGGGTATTCACTTCCTCGGGCGCTTCCTGTTGTGTCCAGTGTCCGATGCCGGGAATGAGTTGGTTCACTTTTAGATCGGTCACGTAAGTCGGCATGTTCTTGAGGGCTTCGGCGGCAAGCATAATGACACCGTCCTTTTCCCCTGCAACAAACATGGCAGGCTGACCAATCTTCTCGGGACCATTTTCAGTTAGCGACCAGGTCAGGTTATGGTTTCGATAATAGTTCAAGGGGCCCCGAAACCCGCTTTGTTCAAACTCGCCGGTGTAAAAGTCGAGATCGCTTTCACTGCACCAGTCGCCGAGTGTTCCGGGATCTTCCATATCCGATAGCAGGTCCGAGTCGGGTGATTTTGGTGCGATAAAGCTGGCTCCCTCAAATGCGCCCGAGCCCAGGTGGTAAAACTTCCGAAGATTCACCCTCACGTTAGCTTCCCATTCTTTCTCTGCAACGCCGGGTTCCTGGAAGTAAAGCTGGTAGAAGAACGAATCTTTGAAAATCTCTTTCAGCGTATCGAGCGGTGGCGCTGATGCCCTCGGGCTAAAGGGTACGGAGAGCACGCCGACAGCGGTGACCTTGTCCGGGTGGTTCAATGCACAGGACCAGGCCGTTGGTGCTCCCCAGTCATGGCCAAAGACAATTGCGGTTTCGTATCCGAGCGCAGAAATAAGACCGATTATGTCGTTAGTCACCTCTACCTGGTTGTAGGTAGCGATGTCATCAGGCTTGTCACTCTTCCCGTAACCGCGCATGTCCGGTGCCACAGCGTGGAAGCCTGCAGCGGCAACCGCCGGAATCTGGTGGCGCCATGAATACCAGGACTCGGGAAAGCCGTGAAGCATCAGAACGAGCGGACCTTCTCCCTGTTCTGCGATATTAAGTTCAATGCCGTTTGTGCTGACCCGGCGCTGTTTTATTTCAGGCATTCTGTGCTCCAGGAATAATTGAACCGATGGCGGACTCTGTATATTCACCGCCTCTGTAGGCAATCTCACCGCCAATGATGACCGTGTCTATTCCCTTGCCATCCCTGACATAACGGCTGCCGTCACCGGGAACGTCCTGAACGTAGTACTCCTCGCCGCGATCAATCTGTTCCGCATCGAATATCGTGATGTCGGCGGCGTAACCTTCGTGAAGAAGCCCGCGATTTTTCATGCCCCAGATGTTGGCGGTATCCAGGGTGATCTTCTTTACTGCTTCCTCGACGGTGAGCGCCTTGCAGTTTCGGACAAACTGACTGAACAGATAACCCGTGTCACCGTAGGTCGCAAAAGAAAGAATGTGAGCGCCGCCGTCACTGGCACCCAGGTGAACCCTTGGGTTCGCCAGCAGAGCGCCGACGATATCGTTATCGGTGTGGCCCATGTTTGATGCCAGAAAGTGTGCCTGGAGATCTTCCTCAAGTGAAAGGTCGATCATGGTATCTATGGTGCTGGTGTTTCGAGTAGCGGCGATCTCAGCCAGTGTCTTGCCTACAAACTGCTGGTTAGCGTCTGTATCCACCTGGCGCAGAATCAGGATGTCCCACATTGGCGACATGGTTTCCGCCTCTGCGACCAGTTGCTTGCGCTTGTCTTCATCTTTGAAGGCAGCTTTAATCTCTTCGTGGCTGCCGAACCTCATGATCTGGTACCAGCTGGGTAACCGGATAAACAGCAGGCTGGGCACTTCAAAACAAAAGCTGATATCAATCGGTCGGGTTTGGACCTGCGGCCATACACGGGCGCCACGTTTGAATTGTTCATCGACCCGGGCCATGACCCGGCTGACACTGTCATTCTCGGTCGCGTTGACAAACAGGGGTGAGAAGGTCGTCGTGATTTTGTACTTCAGGCTGATTTCTGCCAGTTGGTCAATTCGGGCAAGTGTGATGTCCGTGTCATAGAACTCGTGCACGATTTGTAGAATTCGATTGAACTCCCCGAGCACCTCACAAAGGGCATGCAGTTCTCGCTGATCAGCATATCGGCTGGGTACTGGCTGCAGCGTTTCATCCATGTCGACAAAACTCGTAGAGAGACCGATCGCGCCGTTACGCAGGCATTCCCTGAGAAGCGCCTGCATCCTGCCAAGCTCATCGTCAGTAGCGGTGCGTTCCATAGAGTCATTACCCATGACCCAAAGCCGCAGGACGCTGTGTCCGACCAGTGGTGCAACATTGATTGTGAGGTCTTTTTTGATTCGATTTAGAAACTCTTCAAAGGTTTCCCAGTTCCACTCAACGCCTTCCTCAAAAGCCTTGATGGGCATTTCCTCGATCTGGTTAAACATGCCCACCAGTTTCATGCGATGTTCTGCCTTCAGGGGTGCAAGTGACAGTGAACAGTTACCGGGCACAATAGTTGTAATGCCGTGTTCGATGGCGGGCTTGGCTCGGCCGTCCCAGAGCAGCTGCGCATCGAAATGCGTGTGTGGGTCGATGAACCCCGGGGAGACTATTTTCCCGCCGGCATCAATTTCCTGTGATGCGGAGTCACTTATACTGCCGCTGGCAACAATCTTTCCGTCTTTGACGCCAACGTCGCCTATGTATCCAGGCATGCCTGTACCGTCTACGATTGTGCCGTTACGAATGATGAGGTCCAACATGATGCTTACTCCGGAATTTTATTGATATCGATTGTATGAAACCTGAAGTGCGTCGCGCACTTTGTCCCAGGATTGTCCTTTAATGTCGTCGATGGAACTGGCGTTGCATGAATCCATCAGCGCGGAAGTGGCCATCTGGTCCAGGGCAACTTCTGTAATGCCACCGTTCTCGTATTCTATGGACACAACGAGCTCTGCAATGCCCTCA
>JABBBA010000250.1:4141-10075 GCA_018607685.1 K189A clade bacterium
CCTTCATGGGCTGCAGCGACTCTTACGTCCCTGATGATAGCGGCTCCCATCTAGGCTTGCGGCGGGGCTACAAAAATAATGTCACTTGGCAGTATTGGGTTGCCGGCCCTGGCTGAATCCTGCGCTGCTGCCGGGCGCATAAAGACATGCAGATTCCAGCTTTGTAGAATGCCTACTGCCTCTTCACTGCCCATGTCAGGGAGCTCGCGCAGGGCGATAGATTCCCAGGTGTCCTGACTTTCAGGAAAGATGGATTTGCGTGTTTCATTAAGCGTAGCCATGCGGCTCCCGGTCGAGTAATTAAGGGGCGTTAACATAACCGAGATATATTCCAATGTCATTGTCGATCACTTGAACAGATATGGCCCATCACCTATGGTGACTACAAAAGTGGAGGTGGCCATATGTGGCTAAGACTCAGGCAGATTGCGGGGGTAGCGGAAAAGCTGCAGCCGGTGGAAGACGACCTTAAAGCGATACTGGGCGTTGAGGTTTGCTATCGGGACCCCGGTGTTGGTTACTTTGGGCTGGAGAATGCCTTGTTTCCCATTGGCGACCAGTTACTCGAAGTGGTTGCGCCAATTAAGGAAAACACTGCAGGTGGGCGCTATATTGAGCGAAGAGGCGGAGATAGTGGCTACATGGTGATCACCCAGTGTGACGATCACCCACCACGCCGTGCACATGTCGATAAGCTGGGTATCCGGATCGTTCTGGACAATCAGTCCACTGAGTTTATCAACCTTCAATTACACCCCCGCGATACCGGAGGCACATTTTTCGAGATCGACCAACAGCTGGGTGAAGGTGCACTGAACAAAGATGGGCCCTGGCATCCCGCGGGACCAGACTGGCAGCGAGCAAAACAACTGGAGCGAGTGAAAGGTATAGCCGCAGCAGAGATCCAGTGCCTCGACCCCGCATCAGTGTCACAACGCTGGGCGGAAATCGCGCAACTTCCTCTTGATCAGTCAGGCGGAATATTCCAGATCTCTTTTGAAAATGCAGCGGTCAGGTTCGTGCCCTGCACCGATGGTCGTCCGGAAGGTCTGGGTGGCATCGACATAGAAACGACAAACAAGGCTGCGATTCTTGATGCGGCAACTACGCGTGGAAAGGTCAGTGGCGACGACCAGATCTACCTTTGCGGAATGAGGATGAATCTCGTATGAGTTACACAGACATTGAATATGAAGTGATAGGCAACGCAGCCTTACTCACGCTAAATCGACCGGAGAAGCTGAACGCATTCACCTACCACACGCTCAGGGAAATCCGTGCTGCGATAGATGCCAGCGTGCAGAACCCTGATGTCGTGGGAATTGTCATCACCGGTAATGGCCGTGGCTTTTCATCGGGTTTGGATTCTGCTGTTCTTGCGAGTGTTACCAGTGGTGAAACAGCCACAACCTCCGCTGAATCCGGGGATGAACTTCCGGGAATATTTTCGTACCTGCTGGAGGTGCCGAAGCCGGTAATCGCTGCTATTAATGGTGTTGCCGCAGGAGGTGGATTAATCCTCGCATTGATGAGCGACATTCGTATTGCCGCAAGCGATGCGGCGTTGATAACGGTGTTCCTGAAACGTGGCTTGATTGCGGAACATGGTTCCAGCTGGATACTGCCAAGGCTTGTTGGAACGGGCAGGGCGCTGGACCTTCTTTGGGCAAGTGACAAGGTTGCTGCTGAAGAGGCGCTAAGCCTGGGGCTGGTCGACAGAGTGTCTGAGCCGGAAAATTTACTATCGGATGCCCTCGAATACATTGAGAAGCTGGCCGTTACCTCTGCCCCCGCAGCCATTGCTGAGACTAAACGGCTGGTGTATTCACATTTAGGCAAGGGCTATCGCGAGGCGCTGATTGAAGCCAACGTGTCACAGAACGACTTTGTCGCGAGATCAGATGCCAGAGAAGGTGCGCAGGCGTTGATCGAAAAACGCGCGCCCAACTTCGAGCGACTGGGAAAGGATGGCCACATCTAGTCTCCAAATCGTCGTGGCGGACGAGATGCCATTTGAGATTCAATCTATGGTGTTTGAAGAAGATACCTATCGGGTACTGAGTGCCGGAAACCATATCCGCGAAATTCGAGCACCACTCGAAGCGTTACAGCGCGAGGTCCAGGCGCAGCAGCCATTAACGTTGGGTGAGCTGGCAATACGCGGTTCCCGGGTGTTTGCCATTGTTCATGACTTTGACCTTCAGCCGTCGTTTTCCGAAAGCGCGGTTCAACGTGCATTGGATGAATTGAGTCAACACGTTGAGCATCTGGAGATCCGCGCGGTCGGCATGCAGGCGCTGGGATCCCATCACGGTGGGCTGCCACGGAGCGATGCCATCGCGCTTATCAAATCTCAACGCTGGCCGGCATGCCTGGAGAGGTTATGGGTGTCGATTACCTAGGAGGATCTCCAGCTAAAGCACCTTAATAACACGTCGATCGATTCTTTTTAACAGGTACCAGCTGATGGCGCCCATGACTAACGAAAAGCCGACAATATAAGAGATGTCGAACACTGAAGGCCACTGGTTGTGTAGTAGTACTTCACGGTAATCCTTAAGCAATACGGCCAGTGGGTTCAGGTAAAGAATTGCTCTCAAGCTTTCATCTATCCGTGCCATGTCGAAAAAAACGCCGGATAGAAACATCAGAAGCAACATGCCGTTCTCTATCACGAAACGGAGATCGGGGATGAACGGAACGATCGCTGCCAGCAGGCTGGCCAGTGCCGCGACCAACATAAACTGGGTACAATGACGAGTAACGCGGTCCAGTGGATGCTGGGTGTGAAGCCGCTCAAGGCCAGAAATAACAGCAGTATGGGTAAAACGATCAGGAACTTCATCGTCGTAACGGTTACCGTCACCATCGGCAGCACATACTTGGGCAGGTAGATCTGATTGATCAACCCTGTATTTGCGACAATGGACAGGCTTCCGTTGCCGAGTGAACTGGAAAACCATTTCCATGGAAGCAGCCCACACAAAAGGAAATACAGAAAGTTATCCCCGCCCATCCTCAGTCCGAGTCCGAACAAAAGATAGAAAGCACCCATATATAAAATGGGTTCGATAAACCACCAGAGAAAACCGATATAGGCACGGTTCGCTTCGGACTTGATATCGGCCCAGGCTTTTACCGCAATGAGTTCCAGATAGTTCATGAAAAGTAGCTCATAAAATACAAGTCTGTTCTGTTATTCGAATTTTCGTTCTTCCCACCATGGAAAAAATTCTGGCATGTCGGTACTAACCTTACCGGGAAACTCAGCGGGCCGCTTCTCCAGGAAGGATTGTACGCCTTCATGGGCGTCTTCTGATTTACCGGTGAAGAAAACACCACGGGAATCGATCTTGTGAGCCTCCATCGGGTGATCTGCGCCAAGCATCTTCCACATCATGTGACGAATCATGGCCACCGAGATTGAGGATGTTTGTTCAGCAAATTCGTGAGCAAGATCGCGAGCCGCAGGCATCAGGTCATTTTCTTTGTGGACGCTGCGAACGAACCGTTTTTCGAGAGCCTCCTGAGCATCGAAAATTCTACCTGAATATGCCCATTCCAAGGCTGTATTAATTCCAACACAGCGTGGCAGAAACCAGCTTGAGCATGCTTCAGGTACGATCCCACGTTTCGAAAAGACAAACCCATAGCGCGCCTTGTCCGAAGCCATTCGAATATCCATCGCACATTGCATGGTTGCGCCCACGCCCACCGCCGGACCGTTGCAGGCAGAAATGATCGGTTTCAGGCATTCGAACAGTCGAAGGGTTAGTACGCCGCCACCATCAGGGTGGATGCCGCGGCCGTCGGAGTCATAGTCGAATGTTTCACTGCCACCGGAAAGGTCTGCGCCTGCGCAAAAACCCCGGCCAGCACCGGTAAAAATAATTGCTTTTACATTGTCGTCAGCGTCAGCGCGATCAAGAGCGTTGTGTAATTCTGATGACATTTGACCATTAAAAGCGTTCAGGCGTTCAGGTCGATTAAGGGTGATGGTCAGAATGTTGTCTTCCACCTCGTAGATAATCGCTTCGTAATCCATGATGTTTTCCCTGTTTTGGTTTTCTATTTGGTTTTTGTTTATTGAATGTGGCTGCTGATTAACTGGTCAAACAGGTGACGTTGGGCATGGGAGCCACCGATTCTGTAGATGTCGTTTTGTACACTTTGCATGAGCTTTACGCCGTCTTCTTTTTGATCGGACGCGAGTTTCGTAATGGCGATTGCCATGGTTTCGCCCACTATTTTAGCCACAGTACCCTGGGTGGTTTTCGCCTTCGACCAGTGGTGAAAATGGTCCAGGCCTGCCTTTACCGTTTCGGCGTCCCCTAGTATTGCAGGTGCCATCAGGTAATGCAGGCTGGTGAAGACAAGTTCGTCATCCCGTATGCGGTTCTTTGAAAGTTCGCGTAGCTGATCCCATCGATCGCCCACATTCAAGCCGGACATCTCCAGTCGCCAGAGCAAGGATGCTGCGTTGCAGACATCCAGATAGAAATCATCGCCAAGGGGATCAACCAGCGCATCGTCATAAACGGCCAGCGCCTCTAGCAGGTTACCAAGGCCAATATGTTGCAGTGCCTTGTGCCAGTGCAGGTGATAGACAAAGTTGTTCGCCTGGTTCGATGCAGAGTTCCATTCGGGGAGCAGTGAGTCTATGAAGGGCACACCCTCTTTGAAGCGTGATTGCATCTGGTAAACGTGGGTGACCGCATGGCCGGCCCAGATATCCTGTCGGTTGATCTCCAGCGCTTCGAGTCCGGCTGATTCGGCCTCCAGGTAATGCCCGGATTCTTCCAGGGCGAAGCTCTGCATGCCTTTTAGAAAGCCATAGTAACGTTCATTGCTTTGCCAGTTTTCCAGGGCAGCCTGGAGTGAGCCCATCATCTGTTTGCCGCCGCTGCCGTAGAAATGCAGGTAGTGGGCGACACGAAGCGCCAGCATGTCTTTTGGATAATCGAGAACGATGTCGTCAAAAACAGCAACAGCGTCTGCCATTTGATCTGCCTGCCAGAATGAGAGGGCCTTAAGGTGACGCTGTTCTCTGTCATTGAGGTCGGGCCGTGCAGCCACCGTCTCGAAGCAGTGACTAATTGCCCCCCGAAACCTGGGATCCGCTGCAAGTTTTAGGATATAGGCACGAAACAGCAGTGCCATGGGCATGGCAGGATCCTGCTCAAGCAGCATCGTAAGAGTGGGCATGACCTGTGCGGAGGAGGCCAGGTAATGTTCCAGCACCTCGCAAAACAGTTGAACGGAGTCCGGGCTGTCGGTGGTGTAATCCAATCCCAGTTCATCGCGCATCACGTTTCCTCCCCTCCTAAAATGCACAATCCATCACGAGCAGCCATTAGTAAAAGCCACTATTGCTGTCCATAGGTGCGCTTATCCTGTTCCAGGTATTGACGCTCTTCGGGTGTCGATGGCCTGTTCATAAGCGTGTTGCGGTGAGGGAATCGACCGAATTTCCTGATGATTTCGCAATGATTTTTGATAGATGCAAGGTTTCCTGCCACGGCTTCATGCCAGTCAGCCGGTGCGGACTGGAGCAACTCTTCGAGCAGGGAGACAGCTTTCTCCTGAAGGTCAACGTCTTCAGCATGATGCAGCGGGTGATAAAAAACGATTCGTGCAGGGATATTGAAGTTCAGGTGCCCGTCTCTTTCGAGCAGGGAAAGCACAATACCCTGTGCCTGGGCATCGTTTGAATAAGCGGCGGATGTTCCGCGGTAAAGATTTCGAGAAAACTGGTCGAGCAGAATAATCAGGGCGAGGGATCCCTCGGCACTAGACCTCCAATGGTCCAGGTCACCACGTTCCGCAGCCGCAAGGTCTGCCCCGAACTCAGCTTGAATATACTGATCGGTTTCTTGCGTTGAGTAGTACCAGAGCTTCTGCTGATCAGCGAGGGCGGCCGGGCTTAGGTCAGGT
>JABBBA010000250.1:10085-12955 GCA_018607685.1 K189A clade bacterium
CCAAAGCCAATAGCGGATGACGGCGCCCGGCCCCTTGTTCGAGCTATTAATCGGCATGTGCCAGCAGTTCTTCCTCTGACAGTTCGAGGTATTTCGACAGGTAGTGCACGCCCATGTAGAAAGGCAGGGTATCTGCCAGTGCGACACACAGTTTAAACAGGTAGTTACTGGCCATAAGCACGAGCATTGCCCCTGCGCTCATGACACCCGCGAGGAACTGGGCGCCGAAGGTCACGGTAATCACCATGAACGAATCAACACCCTGGCTGATAAGGGTGCTGCCATTGTTCCTGAGCCAGAGGTGTTTGCCTTTTGTGAGTCGTTTCAGGAAATGGAAGATGTACACGTCACAGTATTGCGCCGCGATGTACGCCATCATGGAAGCCATGACCGCGCCGGTTGTGGTGGCGTAAAGCAGTGTAAACAGCTCGACCGAACCGGTTACCGAGCTTCCGTTTGGCAATGCGACATCTTCCGCCAGTTGAATCAGCTGCCAGGGTGGCTGGCTTTCAGGACCGACAGAGGGAATAGCATTGGCGAGCCACATGGTGCCGAGAATAAAAAAATTAAGTCCCAATCCAACGGTGACCATAAAGTTTGCGCGGGCACGGCCGTATAACTCACTGATCAGGTCAGTACAGAGAAATGTCAGGGGATAGGGAAGTACACCCACCGCCAGCGCCAGGGGCCCGAGCTGGATAAAACGGGTGATGCCGATGATATTTAACATTGTCATGGCACACAGGAAGAAACCCGCGAGAACCAGAAATACCCTTTCCCGTCTCTCCCGAATCTCCTCAGATATTTCTCTGGGCTGGTTTGGCATGCTAGTTCTCTATCTGTCCAAGGTTAGCGTGAATAATTGCGCCGTTTATGACCGGGTTGTCTGCCGCAAAGCAGATTGTCCGTGCAATTTCGGTAGGCTCGATCAGCCGGCCGAAAGCGGAGCCGGCGGCAATACTATCGAGTATTTCCTGCGATTCACCGACATGTGCCCGTAACATTTCAGTGTTTGTGAATCCGGGACAAATGCACGCGGTATGTATTCCAGAACCAGCCAGGTCCTGGCAGGTAGCTCGCATCATGCCGATCATTGCGTGCTTGGTAACAACATAACTATAGGAATTGGGAACGGCTTTTTCAGATAGCGTCGATCCAACATAAATGATTGACGATCCGGCGTTCATCTTGGGTAGCACAGCGGCATTCAAAACCTGGGGTGCGATAACGTTGATATCGATGACAGAACGAAAAGTGTCGATGTCATCACTTCTTACTGTCTCGCTGGTGAGCCGTGCCGCATTGTGGACCAGGTGAATCACGCCAGGTTTGAGACCTTCTGTGAAGGTGGCGACTTCCTTTACTGCTTGTGTTCCGGCGAGGTCAATCTGGACATTTTTTATGCCAGGCAGGTCGGCGGGCGTTCGTGAAAGGTTGAATACCTCGTGTCCTGCTTCAATAAACTGTGCTGCAGCCGCCTTACCGATACCCTTGCTGGCGCCTGAAATGACAACGGTACTCATGATTTCTTCCCTGAATGATTTTTAAACCAGCTGGCGGACCCATTCTGTCCTGGGCTGGATGAAACCTTTATGGTCATCTCCCTGATATCTTCTTTCGTGATATCCGGGTGGGCAAGTATTCTTTCTAACAGGTAATGACAGAGTTCTTCAACGCTGGCGTTTGATATTGGCAGGGTGATGACGTCCCTCGGTAAGAAGGGTATTCGCTCATCACCATAGACACCGACAATGTAGTCTCCGTCGCGTTCCAATTGAAAATAGGGTGATTTCTCCGGCAGGATTGTTTTCTCGTCCAGTTCATCGCACAGCTCCTTCACCACTCGCTTGATCAGGGCGTAGTCAAAGATCAACCCATTGTTGTTGATTGGCGAAGTCAGTTCGCATTCGACCTGGAAATTATGGCCGTGCAGGTCCTCCCGCTCAGTTCGGGAGAGAATGGTGAAGTGTGCGGCCGAGAAGTTCAGGGCCTGCTTGGCTATTTCTATTCTGGCTAGTTTTTCTTGAGTCACGCTGTCTGCCGACGAAAAGGAAACGGGCATCTTAACAGAAGCAGCGTTTGCCGGCAGTTCAATAGACTGCCAGTGTTCCCGCAGCACCCATTGCGCGCTGACAGGTCGGTTGCCACAGCCTTCGTACTTCAGGCACACTCCTGTCTCGATTTGTGAATGGAGAATTCCTATGGCCCTTTCTACCTTGAGCCGTTCTATTAAAGGTGAAGTCGCGATTGTTACCGGTGCTGCATCAGGTATGGGCAGGGCGACTGCACACCTGTTTGGCGATGAAGGTGCGAGAGTCGCCTTGATTGATATTAACGACGAGCCACTTCAGGCCGTTGTCAAAGAAATGACCGATGCCGGTTACGATGCGAAGGGCTGGGTGCTGGACCTCTCGGATGAGGCTGCGATTGGCGCGGTGTTCACTGAGATTGGAGATCATTTTGGTGGGATTGATATTCTGGTTAACAATGCCGGGATATCGATGTTCGCACCGATAGATTCCGACGATTACGGCGTTGCCTGGAGTAAAAGCATGGCTGTTCTCCTCACCGCGCACACGTTAACTATTCGAGCGGCGTTACCTTATCTGCGTAAGTCCGCCCACGCCCGTATCGTGAATATCGCCTCGACGGAGGGGCTGGGCGCGACGAAATATGGCAGTCCGTATACGGCAGCTAAAACAGGGGTGATTGGCCTGACCCGCTCCCTGGCGATTGAACTTGGTCCTGAGAACATTACTGTTAACTGTGTCTGCCCAGGCCCTATCAATACTGGCATGACGTCAGCTATTGCAGATGAAGACAAGATCATCTTTGCCAAGCGCCGAACGGCCCTTAGGCTGTCTCTTATA
>JABBBA010000419.1 GCA_018607685.1 K189A clade bacterium
CTGGTTGGCAGATGGAACTATGGCTGGGACGAAGGTCAAACAATAGAGTCTTTGTTCGGAGTCGAATACAATGACTGCTGCTGGAAAACGCGCATAGTCTTCCGTCGAAACCTGAAAGAACCAAGGATTATCGCTGTCTCTCAACCCGGATCTGCGCCACAGTTCTTCCGGGATAGAAGAGCTGACAAGGGTATTTACTTCGAATTCCAGTTAAAAGGACTTGCCTCTCTAGGCGGTCGACTCGACAATTTGCTTCACAATTCAATACCAGGATACAACCCTGGCAGGTAGATAGATGAAATTCATAACCCAAGTGATAGCCCAAGTGATAGCCCGATTGATAGCTCCCTTGCTAACAACCATTGCCCTGACTTCGTTCACCGTAAGCAGTTACGCTGCACTGGTTCTGATCGACAGGATCGCCGTCGTGGTCGATCAGGATGTCATCATGCAATCAGAAATTGATGAACGAATGAAAACCATCAAGGCGCAAATCGCAACCCAACCAGAAGCACGCGCACCCTCAGATGACGTGTTGCGGGAGCAAATTATCGAGAGACTCGTCCTCGAGAACCTTCAACTACAAACAGCAGACCGCGCCGGCATACGGATAAGTGATGATGAGCTAAATGAGGCGCTTGCCAGTATCGCTTCACAGAACCAAATGACATTGACCCAATTTCGGGTTGCCCTGGCAAATGATGGTGTCAGCTGGACTGCCATGCGAGAACAGGTCAGGCGTGAGTTCGCCATCAGCAGGGTCCAGCAAGGCATTATGCGAAGACGAATAGAAGTGACGGAGCAGGAGGTGAATAACTTTCTGGCAACCGAAGCTGGTGAATCCCTGACCTCTGATAGTTACAGATTGGGACACATCCTGATCGCCTTGCCATCGAACCCTTCCGCACAGGATATTCGTGCGACGCGTGACAAAGCTGAGAGCCTCAACTTACAACTAGAGGAAGGGGCTGATTTCGGCAGTCTGGCGATTGAGTTTTCGCAGGACCAGAACGCGCTGGAAGGCGGCGATATGGGCTGGCGCAAACCAGGTCAATTACCCAGTATTTTCTCGGACCTGGTCGTCAACATGGAGCCCGGGGACGTAAAAGGTCCCATCAAGAGCGGCCGCGGATATCATCTGATCAAAGTCATAGAAAAGCGCGGAGCAACTTCCGAAGGACAGATAGAACAAACCCGCGTTCGGCATGTGTTAATCAAGCCGAACGAAATCAGAACCGAAGGCGAATCGCAGGACCTTGCCGTCAGTCTTAGGGAGGAAATTGTTGAGGGCAGGAGTTTCGCAGAGGTCGCCAAACTATATTCCGATGACCCCGGGTCGGCATTAAGTGGTGGAGACCTCGGCTGGAGCCGTGCCGGCGTTTTTGTTCCCGAGTTCGAATCCACCATGAACGCGCTGGACATAGACGAACTTAGCAATGTCGTTAAGACCGTCCACGGCTATCACTTCCTCGAAGTGACAGGGCGTCGAACAGAAGACTTCAGCGAACGCTTCAAGATGGGGCAAGCAGAAAACTACTTACGAAACCAGAAATTTGACGAGGAACTGGAAAACTGGCAAAGGGAAATCAGGGAAAAGGCGTTTGTCGAAATCAAAAACTAGGCTGGCGGTCACTCCCGGAGAACCCGCTGGTATAGGTCCGGATATCTGCCTCCAGGCATTCCACCAAAACAGCCAACAGGCAGAACTTATCTATTTTTCGGATCCAGACCTGATTCAAAACAGGGCTGACGAACTTAATATAGAAATCCCCATCAATGATGTGACCTCCGCCCCATTTGATGTCGCAGCGTTCAATGTTCATCCAGTGAGCGCCCCAGAACCGGTGGTTCCAGGTATCGCAACAACGAACAATGCCGGCTACGTTATCGACACTCTGGAGCAGGCGCTCTCTTCCTGCCTCGCAGGAGAAACAGACGGTATCGTCACCGGACCCGTCAACAAGTCGATTATCAATGATGCAGGCATTCCATTTTCCGGTCACACCGAATGGTTCGCGGACAAGACCGGCACCCCACGTGTCGTCATGATGCTCGCCGGTGAGACTCTGAGGGTTGCGCTTGCCACGACCCACCTGCCGCTCGCAAAGGTCAGTGATGCCATTACACAAACTTCCCTCCTGGAAGTGGCCAGCATTCTGCACAGTGAACTCGTAAAAAAATTCAACATCGATCGGCCCAAAATTCTGGTGTGCGGCCTGAACCCACATGCGGGTGAAAACGGGCATCTCGGCTCCGAGGAAATCGAAACCATCATCCCCGTCATTAAGACCTTACAACGGCAGGGCCTGGATTTTGAAGGTCCGCTTCCCGCAGACACGCTGTTTACACCCAACAACCTGGCCCGGGCCGATGCGGTACTGGCGATGTATCACGACCAGGGCTTACCCGTGCTGAAGTACGTAACATTTGGACAGGGTGTCAACATAACGCTTGGCCTGCCGATTGTCCGTACATCCGTTGATCACGGCACCGCTTTTGATCTTGCCGGATCCGGGCGTTCGGACTGCTCGAGCCTGGTGGCCGCAGTTCGCTGTGCTGCCGAACTCTGCGCCTGATGGTATTGCGCGCAAGAAAAAGGTTTGGGCAGAATTTCCTGGTAGATAAGGGCATGATCCAAAAGATCGTCGGGTCACTTGATATAAAATCAGGCGACCGGATTGTTGAAATAGGACCGGGTAGAGGAGCACTAACCCAGTCTCTCAGTGATAGTCCATGTGACCTCACGCTAATCGAGATTGACCGCGACCTGGCGGCCGAATTATCCATCCGCTTCCCTGAGGCGAAACTGATCAACCAGGATGTCATGAAGCTGGATTTCGATCACTTTCAAGACAATGCACCCATTCGCATCATCGGCAACCTGCCTTACAACATCTCGACACCACTACTCTTTAAGTTGTTTGATTCAGGGGAACATATCCACGACATGCACTTTATGCTGCAGCTTGAAGTTGTTGACAGGATGACAGCACTTCCATCAACAAAAGCCTATGGCAGGCTATCGGTCATGACCCAACTACACTGCCACACGGAGAAGCTATTCGAAGTGCCACCCCAGTCATTTTCACCGCGCCCGAAGGTACAAAGTGCCGTCATCAGATTAACACCAAACAGAAAAGCGACCGATGTTGACAAAAAACTGCTCGAAGACATTCTTATCCAGGCTTTTTCGATGCGCCGCAAGACGATTCGCAATGCGCTCAGAAAATTCCTGACAGTGGATGAACTCGAATCGCTTCACCTGGACCCCAAATTACGGCCAGAAAACCTGACAATTGACGATTACCTTTCCTGCACGCGATTTGTGGGAGACAAGCAGTGAGCACCTACATTATTGGTGACGTGCAAGGTTGTTTCGAAGAATTACAAAAGTTGCTCGACCGGGTCGACTACCACTCCGGGCGGGATCATCTCTGGTTTGCGGGTGATCTCATCAATCGCGGTCCACGCAATGTGGAAGTACTTGATCTGATCCTGTCGGAACCAAATGTTAAATGCGTGCTGGGCAACCATGATCTTCATTTTCTTGCGATTGCGACAGACCAGCAGACACTTAAGCGAAGCGATACGATCGAAGACCTGCTCTATAGCCCCAGACTCGATCAATACATTGACTACCTGAGGCATCTTCCGATTCTGCATTATGACGAGGCCGAAAACCTCGCCATGGTTCATGCTGGCATTCCGCCGCAAATGGGCATCAAGACATGCCTGGCACTGGCAAGCGAAGTAGAAACAATACTGCAGTCGGACCAGTACCCCGCGTTTCTTAAAGCAATGTACGGTAACGAGCCCAGCGCCTGGAATAATCAACTCGCGGGCATGGACCGCCTTAGGATGATTACCAACTACCTTACCCGGATGCGCTACTGTACCCGGGAGGGCGAATTGGAGCTGACCCATAAGGCGGACATCCAACCGGATGGCTTCGCGCCGTGGTTTACATTTGAGCGCAGCGACCAGTTACAGGTTGTCTTTGGGCATTGGGCTGCGTTGAATGGTCGTACCGGAGTCGACTTTGCTATTCCACTTGATACCGGATGCGTCTGGGGACGAGAACTCACCGCAATGCGTTTGGAAGACAAAACCTTTTTCTCAGTAGGAGCGATATCGTGACCATGGAGGTATACCTGGTTGGCGGCGCTGTGCGAGACTCCCTGCTCGGGCTGCCGGTGACGGAAAGAGACTATGTCGTCGTCGGAGCAACGGAACAGGAAATGCTGGACGCCGGCTACCGAACGGTCGGTAAGGATTTCCCGGTTTTCCTGCACCCTGAGACCCAGGAAGAATATGCCCTCGCCCGAACCGAGAGAAAAACAAGCCCCGGGCATACCGGCTTTGTGTGCTACGCATCACCGGATGTCACCCTTGATGAAGATCTGCTGAGGCGGGATCTCACGATCAATGCCATTGCACGATCTGGTTCCGGAGAGATTAAAGACCCTTTAGGTGGACAGGCAGACATCGCCTCAAAATCCCTGAAACACGTTTCCGACGCCTTTCTGGAAGATCCCCTGCGTGTCCTGCGTGTCGCCAGGTTCTATTCACGATTTTTCCACCTGGGCTTTACTGTTCACCCTGATACAACCGCGTTAATCGTGAGGATGGTAAAGGAAGGACAGATAACAGAACTAACGCCGGAACGTATTCATGGCGAATTGGATAAGGCCCTGAACACCAAAGACCCGGCAGTGTTCTTCGATTATCTTCACCAGGTGGGTGCCCATGACTTCCTGTGGCCCGAAATCACCATGGACGACATCGATAACCTTCGACGATTGTCATCAACCCATCTTCCCTCCGAGCAGATCGAAACCTGCTTCTCCGGCTTAACAATGAACGTTGATGGCGCTGAACTGAAAAGCCTCTGCCAGCGCCTGAAATGTTCAAACAACAGAACAGAAACCTCCGGTCTGGTCGCGAGGTTTTACTCAACATGGATCCAGTTGAATCAGCTTGACGCCCAGGACATCATTTCGCTACTTCAACAAACCGATGCCCTACGAAAGAGCGCCAGGTTCGATGCTTTCAACGAAATTTGCGCCAATATCAGCAATCACCAGTCCCTGGCTACTGGCTGGACTCATTTTCGAAACCTTGTCGCAACTGTCAGGGCAAGTGATATCGATACGGGGGAAACCGGTCCGGCGCTGGGCAAAGCCATACGAGAAGCGCAGACAAAGCTGGTGAAAGCTGCCATTTCAGCAAATGAATGACAAAAAAAGCGAACGATAAGGAAAGTCGCACTTGTCACCGGCGCCACGAACGCCCTTAAGCGCTTTCTCTCGCTATCGCCCGATAGCCGATATCGGTACGAAACTCTGCGCCCTCAAAGGATAGTTGGTTTATCGCGGCGTAAGCATTTTCGTTTGCTTCAAGAGCACTGGACCCGAGCGCCGTAACACCCAACACCCTTCCCCCATTGGTCACGACTTCACCCTCTTTCATCAAAGTTCCTGCATGGAAAACCTTGGCGCCCTCAACTTCATTAAGCCCGGAAATCACCTTGCCGTTCTCATAACTACCCGGGTAACCACCCGATGCCATAACGACCGTTAACGCCACGCGAGGATCGAATGAGATTTCAGCTTCATCCAGCCGCCCATCGATCGCCGCGTCCATCAGGCCGACAAGCTCAGTTTGCAATCGCGACATGATCGGCTGGGTTTCCGGATCTCCAAACCTGCAGTTGTATTCAATGACGCTGGGTTGGCCTTCTTCGTCGATCATCAATCCTGCATAAAGAAAGCCGGTATAGGGGTGACCTTCGTCCTTCATTCCCTGGAGGGTTGGCTTAATCACCTGATCGATTGTCCTGCGGAACACCTCGGGGGTAACGACCGGCGCCGGGGAATAGGCTCCCATGCCGCCTGTGTTGGGGCCGGTATCGCCGTCGTAGGCCGCCTTGTGATCCTGGGAAGTGGCGAACGGCAGAAAGTTCTCACCATCGGCAATGATGATGAAGCTGGCCTCCTCTCCCTCCAAAAACTCCTCGATCACTACTCGGGACCCGGCACCGGACAGAACATTTCCACTTAACATATCGGCAACCGTAGATTTCGCTTCCTCTACGGATTGAGCGATGACTACTCCCTTCCCTGCTGCGAGGCCATCAGCCTTGATCACAATCGGTGGTGTCAGTGTATCCAGATAGGCGTCGGCGGCTTCGACTTGATCAAATGCCCGGTAATCTCCCGTAGGAATGTTGTATTTCTTCAGGAAGGCTTTCGTGAAACTCTTGGATCCTTCCAGTTGCGCGGCGGACTGTGATGGCCCGAAGCATCGCAATCCGGCTTCTGCAAACCTGTCGACACAACCCGCCACCAGCGGGTCCTCAGGACCGACAACCGTTAAGTCAACGTTCTCGCTTTGTGCGAACTCAATCAAGGCGCCAAAGTCCATCGGCGAGATGGGCACATTCTGCAGTTTGTCTTCAAGTTCCGTCCCTGCATTGCCCGGAGCAACAAACACCCTTTCAACATCATCCGATTGGGCGATTCTCCATGCGAGCGCATGCTCACGTCCACCACTGCCGGTTACCAGTACTTTCATAACGAGCCCCACATAAGAATTTCCAATCCGGTTTTAATCCAGTGATAGCCTAACAACGGCCTAGTGCCTGAAATGCCTCATCCCCGTGAAGATCATCGCCATACCTGCTTCGTCGGCGGCGTCGATCACCTCCTGGTCACGCATGGAACCACCGGGCTGAATGACTGCGCTGATACCCACCTCCGCAGCGGCATCAATACCATCCCTGAAAGGGAAGAATGCATCACTGGCCATGACCGATCCCGCGACTTCCAGGTCCTCGTCCGTCGCCTTGAGGTTCGCTATCTTTGCACTAATAACCCTGCTCATTTGTCCAGCGCCAATACCTACCGTGGACTGATTCCTGGCATAGACAATAGCGTTGGACTTGACGTACTTGGCGACCTTCCAGGCGAATAGCAGGTCCGATTCTTCTTCAGCGGTCGGGATTCTTTTGCTGACAATTCTTGTTTCCTCAATTAGCCCTGAATCAGGGCTCTGGACCAACAGACCACCGGCGACTCTTTTGTAATCTCTGGCGTTATCGGTATCCCGGGCATTTCCATCACCAACCTGCAGTACCCTGACATTTTTCTTTCGCTCGAACGCGGCCAGTGCTTCATCGCTGAAAGAAGGTGCAGCAATCACTTCTGAAAACTGCCGCTCCGTAATGGCAAGCGCCAGCTCAACACTCACCTCCCTGTTGAAGGCCAGGATACCGCCAAAGGCTGAAGTCGGGTCTGTCTTGAACGCCAGATCATAGGCAGACATAACATCGACGGCTTCCGCGACGCCACAGGGATTGGCATGCTTCACAATCACACAGGCCGGTTCACTAAATGCCTGAACACACTGGAGTGCTGCATCCGTGTCTGCCACGTTATTGTATGACAATTCTTTACCCTGCAATTGAGTCGCCGTTGAAATGGAACCTGGCGGTTTGTTGTCTTCAACATAGAATGCAGCGGACTGGTGCGGGTTTTCACCGTATCTCATTGCCTGCTCTCGGGAAAACTGGAGCGTAAGTGTCCCGGGATACTCGGCTATTTCTTTTGATTCCGGATCCAGGCTTGAGAGGTGGTTAGCGATCGCTGCATCGTATCTAGCCACCAACTCAAAGGCTTTAACCGCTAACCTGAAGCGAGTTTGCGCACTCAGGCAACCATCGGATGCCTTCATCTCATTGGCAATACTTTCATAATCCAATCGATCTACAACAACAGCGACATCATTAAAATTTTTCGCCGCGGAACGCAGCATCGCGGGCCCACCGATATCGATGTTCTCTACAATTTCCGCCAGGTCATTGGGATCTTTGCGAACCGTTTCCTCGAAGGGATAGAGATTAACGATCAACAGATCGATCGCATTGATCCCGTGATCCTCCATCACCTTCCCGTCTACGGACCGTCTGCCCAGCAATCCACCGTGAACCTTCGGATGTAGCGTCTTGACCCGGCCATCCATCATCTCTGGAAAACCCGTATAGTCAGAGACCTCGCGAACGGCAAACCCCGCGTCAAAAATGGCCTTAAATGTTCCCCCGGTGGACAACATTTCTACCCCATGGGTATCGAGGGAGGCGGCGATAGTTAAAAGATCTGTCTTGTCAGAAACAGACAACAGTGCGGTTCTAACGCGAACGTCAGTCATAGATTCTCCGATGAGGATTTAATTCACAGCAGGTGGTATTTGCGTAGCTTTTTACGGAGCGTCCCGCGATTAAGCCCAAGGATTTCTGCGCTCTGGCTTTGATTGTGATTAGTAAAACCGAGCACAGAACGCAGCAGAGGTGCTTCGACTTCAGCCAGCACCATTTCATAAAGACCAGAAACGGGTTCGTCACCCATCATCTGCAGATATTCTTCCACGGCTTCCTGGACAGATTTGTTAATGGTTTTTTTCAAGGCAGGAAAACCCTCATCTCAGGCGGCCGTCTGTAACGTGCCAAGTTGATCAATCAAGCCAAACTGAACAGCTGCCGATTCGGCACGGTTAAAGCTGTGCTTCAGCGTGGCCCCGCCGGCAATCTGATCGAGCGTCCAGCCTACGTGCTTTCGAGCAATTCGCAGGCCCAGGTGCTGCCCATAAAATTCGTGCAGCGCCTGCACATGACCGCTTAGCAACTCGCGGATTTCATCGATCGTGGGCTCAGGCTTAATCGTGCCAAATTGCAGGTACTGATCAATCTGCGACGGCAACCAGGGCTTCCCCTGGGCCGCACGGCCAATCATTACCGCATCACAGCCTGTTTGATCGATCACCTTTTTTGCCTGGCAGGGTGTGAGGATATCGCCATTAGCCACAACGGGCATGGAGACGCTCGCCTTTACCGCTGCGATGGCATCATAGTCTACCGAGCCGGAGAACTTGCACGCTCGTGTACGACCGTGAACGGTAAGTAGCGATATCCCTTCCGATTCTGCAATGGCGGCGATTGATTGCGCATTTATCTCATCGGGCGACCAACCCAGGCGTATCTTGAGCGTCACGGGCACTTCGACTGAATCGACCACGGCGGCCAGAATGTCAGCCACCAGCTTTTCGTCCCGAAGAAGCGCAGACCCTGCAGCTTTATTGCAGACTTTCTTTGCCGGGCAGCCCATATTGATATCAATAATCTGAGCACCCAGTTCAACATTAATCAGAGCCGCCTGGGCAATCTGATCAGGGTCAGATCCCGCCAGTTGAACCCAGGACACGCCTGTTTCTCCTGTGTGATCCAGACGATGACGGGATTTACTGGTTTCCCATAATTGCTGGTTGCTGGTCACCATTTCAGAGACCGACCAGAAACTCCCCAGTCGATGACAAAGGTCACGAAATGGTTTGTCAGTCACACCTGCCATGGGGGCAACGATCACCCGGCTGGTACTGGAGTATGGTCCAATTGATAACATGAATTCAGGGCAGGTTTTAAAGAACGCCATGATAACAAACTTGTCGATACACACTAAGGCCAAACGGCTTTTTTGTGCTTGGAGACTAAAGGCGAACGACGTCCATCTCGTAGCCGAGGGCATCATTCCCGGGGTCCACCAATTCCAGGGACAATCGGACCTCTGTCTCCGCAGGCATCAATTTGAGTCCCCGCATCTCTCCACCAAGGTACTCGCTGGCCCTAAACACGCGGCTTGCTACTACCTCACCGCGGACATCATAGAATTGTAGCCTGAGGCCTGGAAACGCCTGCCGGAAGGGCCCACTATTGCGCAACAGAACATCCACCAGAAGCGCTTCAGGTTCCCGGGGGTGGCTGCGAATCACCAATTCACGGGTTCTTAGCTCATCGTGGTTCTCATATTCCGGAACGTCACAACCCAGATATCGACAAACAAGGACGTAGGTCGGTCGATACTCAGACACCTGTGCATAGACCCCCATTTGAAAGAAGGCGAACTGACCCATCGCTATGGCAATCATCAGGGTGATCCCGGGCAGCCATTTCAGCGACCCCAACGTAAAGAGACGGCGCTTGTCCTGAAGAAGAAATTCGTGCTCATCATCCAGGGGCAGCTCAAAGTCCGGGACGACAAAGCTGGCTTCCTCGGACTCGGACTCTACCTCCAGGTCACGAGAGACCTCCCCTGATTCGGAATGCGTGAGATGCTCTTCTGTGAGGTATTCTTCATATGCCGCATCAACGAGACGCTCATCTTCTTCGCTCTCGGCTCCAGTCCCAGCCCTGGTACCGGATGGACTTACAATCTCTGATGCTACGTTCGGCGAAACACCTGGATGTGTGGCCAAATAATCCAGGTAGAACTCCATCAGTTCACCCTCCTCCCCAGCCATTTCGGATACCGCTGACGCTAATTCGGTATGGTCGTCCACTGGAATCTCATCGAAGTACGCCGGTGGTTCTGGCTCACTGAAAACAACCGCTGAAAGTACATATTCATCGAAGTCGGACCAATAGTCCGCCTCGATAGCAATCCGTTCCGTTTTATCCAACAACGGTGACACAAAGAAATGTTCTGCCTTAAAAACATGCAGACACGCCCCGCAACGCACGGAACCGTCGGCGACAAGGAGTTGTGTCTCGGTCACCTTGAATGTCATCTGGCAATCCGGACATTGGGTAATCGCTTCGGTCACGTTCGCTTCCACACCAGACGAACCCAGCCGTTCAATTCAGTACGATCGACCAGCTCCACCGACTCGACCTGGTCGACATACCCTTGTATCACCCAGTCAGCCTGACTGCTCATAATGCCCGAGAGTATCAATAGCCCACCCGGCTTCATGGCTTCTATTAACATCGGAGCCAGCTCAACCAGAGGTTGCGCAAGTATATTGGCCAGTACGATTTCGGATGGCGCAAGCGCAACACCCGGTAGATGCGTGTCAATGGTCACCGAGTTTCGTTTCGCATTTTCAGTTGTCGCCACCAGTGCCTGGCGGTCATTATCAACCCCGGTTACTGTCCTTGCCCCAAGCAACGCTGATGCAATGGCGAGAATCCCGGAACCACACCCGAAGTCGATAACGTCCAGCCCATCAACTTCTATCGCATCCAGGTACTCAAGACAGAGCCTGGTCGTTTCGTGGGTACCAGTTCCGAAGGCCAGCCCCGGATCCAACTCAATTATGACCTTGTCGGCTGGCTCCAGCGAGAATCCGGTTGGACAAACCCACAGCCTGCGCCCAAATTGCATCGGCTTGAATCGTGATAACCATTCGCGTTCCCACACGCGATCATCTAGTCTCGCTACAGCTTCCAACCGATAGTTATCGCGAGCCAGTTCCATTGTTAGATTTTCTATGGAAGTATCACTATCAAATAGCCCGGTCACCATGACCTCATCCCAAAGGGGATGCTCCCCGGGAGGTGGCTCGAATATAGGCTTATCTAATCCATCTTCCACTGTCACTGATACTGCGCCGTGATCCCAGAACCAGGTTTCCAATGCATCAAGACCGACCGATGCGGACGAAGCTGTCACATTTATCCAGTGCATTACTTCTCCATCCCTTCCAGGAAATGCGTGTTCAGCTCTCCGGATCGAAAACGAACATCACGGAGGATCAATCGCTGCAGATCAATATTGGTCGACAGCGGTTCTATGACAAATTCAGCCAGCGCTCGCTCCATGCGTGCGATGCACTCCGCCCTGTCAGATCCGGTTGAAATTAGCTTGGCCAACAATGAATCATACTGGTGAGGTACTAGGTAACCCGGATACAGGTGCGAGTCCAGGCGAATGCCAGGACCGCCAGGAGTACGATACTGATCGACGGGGCCCGGTGCCGGCTGATAATTCCCGTCTTCAGCATTAATCCTGCATTCCATGGCATGCCCTGAGAAGCTGATGTCACGTTGCTCGAGCGACAAACGTCCGGAGGACGCAAACGATAGTTGTAACTTAACCAGGTCTATACCGGTGACAGACTCAGTGATCGGATGTTCCACCTGTATTCTTGTATTCATTTCAATGAAGTGGAAAGCACCATCCTGAAACAGGAACTCCAGCGTTCCTGCGTTCGAGTACTTAAGATCAGCGAGCGCATCACAACAGGATCTTGCCAGCTCATTGATTCGATCGATCGGAATGCCGGGCGGGGGTGTTTCCTCCAGTAACTTCTGGTGACGTCTTTGGATTGAACATTCTCTTGCACCAAAGTGAATGACCCGGCCATCGCCATCCCCGAAAACCTGGACCTCAATATGCCTCGGTGCATCGAGCCATTTTTCGATGTAAACGCCACCGTTTCCGAATAGTTGTTCTGCCTGATTTTTTAACCCCTCAAACACCGACCGAAGTGATGTTTCATCGTCAACAATCTGAATACCACGGCCACCACCACCATGACTCGCCTTTACCATCACGGGGAATCCAATGCTTGCGGCGCAATCGATGGCATCCTTGAGCCTGGTCACTTCACCATTACTGCCGGGCAAAACCGGAATGCCCTTCGCAGCCATGGCTGCGCGTGCCTTTGCCTTGTCACCCATCAGCTCAATATGGGATGCGGCGGGACCGATAAAGCACAGGCCAGCTTCCTGTACCTGACGGGCGAAATCACTACTCTCCGAGAGAAATCCATAGCCGGGATGAACACCGTCACACTTTCTGGTCAGGGCCGCAGAAATGAGTTGTGATGGATCAAGGTAGGAATGTTTGCCGATGCAGACCGTAGCGTCCGCAAGCGGTAAATGTAGCGCAAGACTGTCCGCCTGGGAGTAGGCGGCAACGGTTTCCAGCCCCAGTTCCCGGCAGGCACGC
>JABBBA010000119.1 GCA_018607685.1 K189A clade bacterium
GGCGAACTGTACGAAACTCCAATCCATCTTGTCTGCTATCAATAGATTCTGTGGTTCGCCGACCATGGTAGTCACGCCACCAAGAGCTGTGCCAATGGCACCATGCATCACAAGGCTACGAATGAAAGCTCTGAAACCCTCCAGGGCATCACCACCTAATTCCTCCTGGTCTGGAACGCCATCATGGTCGTAGTCCGTGTTGTTCGCGGAGTGAATCTTCTCGTATACGCCATACAAGGCAACAAAAACGGTTATCAACACGGCGGTTACTGTCAACGCATCAAGGAATGCGGAGAGAAAAGCGGCCATCACTGAAAACATCAACGAGAGCATCCATTTGCTTTGCACCCCCATGATCAGTTTCGCGAATATAAACGTCAGCAGGGGTTTCATGAAGTAAATGAAACTCACCATAAAGATCAGCAGGGCAAGCACGCCCAGATTTGCCTCTATCTCATGCCAGACAGTCTCCGGCGACGTTAATCCCAGCGCAAGGATTGCCAAACCCAGAAGCCCGCCACTTTGCAGCGGGTAACATTTTAGGGCCATAGCCAGGGTAAGAATAAACATACCGAGAAACCTCCAACCAAGAACGGACGTTCCTACTATTAGCTTCAAAGGAAAGCAGACCACAAGGAAAGCCAGGATCGAGAGCTTGAACCAGCTGGGGCTGTTGCCTAAAAATTCTTTGTATGCAATCTTTGTCATTTAATTCCTTTCAGTAACAACATCACTTTTTGTCCGGTTGAAATACATTGGCACAAATCAATGCACTCTTCCGCATCGAGATAAACAAAACATCGCCAATACTATCCAAATCGGAAAATGCATTCCAGATTGAGTTGTCACAAACGGTGTCACGGTAGCTCTTTTTATTCTCGCGTTTTTTGATATCGACGCAATGAAGACAAGATCTGAAGTTCGGATAACCGTAGCCAGAAAAAGACCTCGCACCTATCTGTCTCACCTATCCGCAGCATTGGGTATGCAAAAAATAATAGCTGCCATCGTCGATCTGGTTTCCTTAGAATTACACAGAAACCTCGAGTAGGATAGCTGATAAAACAACAATAACTTTCCGGGGTACGAAAACCATGGCAGAACTGACTGACCGAGAGATAGAGATCCTTCGAAACATGATCGAGATTGACGAGATCAAGCGTACAAGGCTTCTATATTCCCACTTAATGGATACTAATCGGATTGATGACCTCGCCAACATTTTCACTGAAGACGCTGTGTGCGAGTTCGGCCCTTATGGTTCATGGGAAAGCAGGGAAACAATTTTAAAAAACTACCACGATGTAGAAGATGGCCTAAGCCCATTTTTTGCCATCCACGGCACTCTGGATCATCTGGTAGAGCTTAGCGGGCCAGATACAGCTACTGGCCGCTCCTATCTGTTTGAACCGATGACCGAAAAGGCTGCCGATGAGAACCCTTTTATCTATCTTGGGGTTTACGATGATGAGTATCGAAAGGTGGATGGCAAGTGGCTAATCTCGCGTTGTACCCTTCAGTTTTTGTGGCCCGAGCGTCATACATCCGAAGACTTTCCAGGCACATTCCCGGCGGTTTTGTCGTAGGCAAATACAGCAATAGAAGTAACGATAGTCTTGATACCTGAATTTTAGTTACAGGAGTTACCCAATGGGGCTGTTTAAGTACATCTGCGTTTTCACTGTCGCCATCACACTCATGGGGTGTGAACGAGAAGATAAGACCACTACAACAATACTTGATGACCCCAATAGCCTGCAGGCAATGAGTGAAGCAAGAACGGCACGTGAATCATTACCCGGGAAAGTTCACTACGACAAATTTTGCGCGTCGTGCCATAACGGCAACCTTAAGAAGGCACCTCACCGGAGTATGATCGGGTTGCTCACACCGGAATCTATCCTGGGGACGATTGAGACAGGCATCATGAAAAATGAGGCCATAAACTTAACCCGTGAAGAAAAAATTGAAGTTGCCGAGTACCTGAGTGGTGCGGAATTCGGCAAAGAAACATCCCGGATCGCAAGTTGCACCGAAACAAAAAAGTACCAGCCTGACCTAACTGACAGCGGCAAAAACTGGGGCTTCCAGCTAGAGAATACAAGAGAGATCAGCGCTGCGGTGGGCGGCATATCCAGCGAAAACATTCGTAGCCTAAACACAAAATGGGCTATCGCGATGCCGGGTTCAACCCGCGTACGTTCTCAGCCCCTATTCGCCGGCGGATTGATTTACGTCGGCTCACACAGCGGTCTTGTGTACGCGCTGGATGAGGAAACCGGCTGCGAAGTTTGGTCCTTTCGAGCCTCGGGCGAGGTCAGGACAGGTATTACCATCAATGACGCCGGTGTTTTGTTTTTTGGCGATGTGCTCGCCAATGTCTATGGCGTTAATGCCCAAACCGGCGCATTACAGTGGCGAATCAGGGCAGATGACCACCCCAGCGCAACCATCACCGGGACACCAACGCCCTACAACGGCAATCTTTATATCCCGGTGTCTACGCTGGAAAATGGTCTTGCCATTGATCCGAATTATGAATGCTGCTCCTTCCGGGGTTCCGTTTTGTCAGTTAACGGAAACACAGGCGAGCTAAATTGGAAAACCTATACCATAGAAAATCCCCCGGCGATCAGCGGACAAAACCCGGTCGGCACCAACATTCTGGGACCATCAGGCGCGGTGGTTTGGAACAGCCCATCAATCGATGTGACGAATAATCAATTGTATGTAGGTACTGGCGAGAATATGTCTTCGCCAGCAAGCATGACCAGCGATGCCCTATTGGCAATCGACCTGGACACGGGAGAGATCAACTGGGTATTCCAGGCAACGGCGAACGATGTCTGGAACGGTTCATGTGATACGACTACACCACAGAACTGTCCTATAGAAGATGGTCCTGATTTTGATTTCGGCGGGGCGACGTTGATTATCGAAACAACTCAACACGGACGCCTGGTTGTTGCCGGTCAAAAATCTGGATTTGTTCATGCGGTGAAACCCGAAACCGGGGAACTGGTCTGGCAAAAACGCGTGGGTCGGGGAGGCATTCAGGGCGGCATACATTTTGGCATCGCAGCCAAGGGCGAGACCTTGCTCATACCCATGAGCGATATGGCCGACGGCAGGACTTACCCAACCCCGGCCCTACCTGGAATGCACGCGTTAGATGCCAATACGGGTGAAATCCTTTGGTCAGCAGTCAGCGAGGATAGGTGCGATGGGCGAAAAGGTTGCCATCCCGGTATCTCCCAGGCGGTGACGGTTGTCGGTGACCTGGTGATTGGCGGCGCGATGGATGGTGTTGTCAGAGCCTATAGGATCGACTCCGGCAAGGTTGTTTGGTCGCTTGATAGCACAACGTCTGAATATCCATCATTGACTGGTCACGTTGCGACCGGTGGCTCCTTTGGCGGTGCAGCAGGTCCGGTGGCATTTGATGGCACGCTTTTACTCAGCTCAGGTTACGGTCTCTACAATCATATGGCAGGCAACCTTCTGCTGGCCCTGGAGATCAAGTAGCGATCCTTGAAGCCACGACTTTAGGCTTAGCAATGCGCTTCGAGCATAAATCATTCACGTTTTCCTCTGGACCCTCCCTTCATTCACTATTCAGGACTCAGCAATCTAAAGATTTTGTCGATGGCCCGGGCCGATTGACGTATATTCCGACATCAACACAATATCGAGGCGGGATTAATGAGAAAAGCACTTCTGGTTATTACACTTCTGACAATGTCACTCGGAGCTCAGGCCGGAGAACTGATTCGCGACGGTTTGATTGCCGAAATTGGCAATACCTACGCCAACGGCAATGACTTTACAATCAAAGTCGAAGGCGGGATTGGCCTATGTAACACATGGGTGGTGTTCCCTGAAAGTAAGGCCGGGTCACCTGCTAATCACGAACAAGCTTTTCAAATAGCCCTTGCCGCAGCCACGAATAACAAGAAAGTTCGGATTCACAATTTTGAAAACAGTTCCTGTGAAGGTGCGAATTTCATTTCCCTGACACGATAGACACGCCACTCAAACCTGTGCGCACCCGCATGAGTTACTTCGATCGCTATTTAGACTACTCTCCTTCTTTCGAATTACACGGATAGAGATATGACAAAGGTGACAGACGACCAAAAGGCCGAGTTTTTTAACGCTGTAGATGAAGCCTGCAAGAAAGCAATCTGGTGTGCGGTAGCCACTATCAATGGCAATGAACCAAGAGTCAGGATGGTTCATCCAACCTGGGATGGTGATGTGCTGTGGTTTGCTACCGGTCCTGAGTCTCCCAAGGCCAGGCAAATGCGCGATAACTCAAATGTCGATATCCAGTACCAGGTGACACCGCCTGACTTTATTCACGTGATGGTGCGCGGTACAGCTGAGCTCGTCACAGACCAGGAGACCAAGAATCACGCCTGGGATGCGATTGATTATGATCTGACTGCGTTTGGTTCCACAGGTCCAGACGACGTCAACTTCTTACCTGTCAGAATTCGACCGACACGCGTTGAGTTGTCAGAGATGTATGGCTCCATGAATAAGCGAGTCTGGCGAGCCTGAAGGGGCCTGGGAATCTTACTCTGACAAATACTTCAGGATAGATTCCCAAACAGACCTCGCTAGCCAATGGCCCCTTGTTTGGCCAGCGCCTGCATATCCTCCATTTCCAAACCCAGCTCCGTGAGTATCTCAACGGTGTGTTCACCCACTTCAGGTGAGGTGTGCCGATGCGCGTTGGGGGTGCCTTCAAACTGAACCGGTGGTCGCGGTTGTCTCATGCGTCCGCCGCGAGGATGATCAAACGCTTCCAGCACACCCATCGCCTGTACCTGTGGGTCGTTAAGTACATCGGCGCGACTATTGACACTGGCAACAGGAATTTCATTGGCCGCCAATATGTCGATAAGCTCTTCAGTGGAATAGCCACTGGTGTCAGCCCCCAACCTGTGGGAGACGATGGCACCGTCCCTGGTTTTGTTGATCTCGTATAGATCTGCGAGATCTCCAGCGTGATGGACATCTTCACCTTCGAAGCTGTAATTCCACATCAGGTCTGGCCAGTTGAAGTAGATACCGGCATCCAGCATCGATAACTTGATGTGTTGCCCGCCCGAACCGTTAGCGCGAGCAAACAGGGCCGCCGTGATACCTTGCGCTGCTATAAGCGCCGTTACCTTGTCATAGATGATCGAACGCACCATCTGTGGTTTGTCTTCGGATTGGGCATCAACTACGCCGCTTATCCCCTGTATAACGTAGTCATACACGCGTTGTTCCGCATAAGGACCAACTTCACCCATGCCACTGATTGAGGCATAAATCAGATTCTCATTGAGCTCTTTTAGATCATCATAACCGAGCCCAAGCCTGTCCATTTTTCCAGGACGATAGTTTTGAATAACGACGTCACTGGTTTGCGCAAGAAGTCTCGCAATCGCTGCTCCTTCCGGGTGCTTCAGGTTTACACCGATGGAACGTTTGTTACGGTTTATCATCGCGAAGATGGCACTGACACCATTACGTTGGGCACCAAGACCTCGAATACCGTCACCCCACCCCGGAGGCTCCACCTTTATGACATCTGCTCCCTGATCAGCAAGCATGACAGCGGTCATAGGCCCGGAAACAACTGAACAGAGGTCAAGCACGCGTACGCCTGCCAAAGGACCATTGGTACTCATAACCTGAAGATCTCAAAACTCATCGTTGATGTTAACCGTATTGCCGCACCCGGTTCAAAGTATTGTTCCTGAACGATTTTCGATTGGTCCTGCCAGGCGCAGATTTTACCGGCAGTAAAGCAGGCCTGAGCAGAGGAAAAGTTAACTTGGACAGACATAAGCGCGACACTGGCTTGCGGGTCTTCTACACTAGCAAGTAATTAACAATACGAAATAGAGATCAAGACATGAAGAGTCAGTGTGATGTAGACGCCGTTGTTGTTGGCGCTGGTTTTGGCGGACTGTATATGATGCACCTGTTGCAACAACAGGGATTTACCGCCCAGGGAATTGAGCGCGGCAGCGATGTTGGCGGCACCTGGTATTGGAACCGTTACCCGGGTTGCCAGTGCGATGTCGAAAGCATGGAATATTCCTATCAGTTTTCCGACGATCTACAGCAAAAGTGGGAATGGACCCAGCGTTATGCTGGACAGCCAGAAATTCTGCGCTATGCCAACCACGTCGCCGATGAATTCAGCCTGCGTGACAATTTCACGTTCAACGCGTCGGTCAATGGCGCCAACTATGATGATGCCAGCGAAATCTGGACCGTCAGCACCGATACCGGCAAAACAGTAACAGCGCGGTATCTGATTATGGCGACCGGGTGCCTGTCGACCACCAACACTCCGGATTTTCCAGGTTTGGCGGACTATGCCGGTGATACCTATCACACCGGCGACTGGCCCCATGAAGGGGTTGATTTCACCGACAAAAAGATCGCTATTATTGGTACCGGGTCATCTGGCATCCAGGCCATCCCACTCATCGCCCAGCAGGCTGGCGACCTGACCATCTTCCAGCGCACACCCAACTATTCCATCCCCGCGCAAAACAAGCCACTGTCACCAGAAAAGCAAGCCGAGATCAAAGCCAATTACGCTGAATTCCGGGCCCGCGGTAAAATGTCACCGGCAGCCTTTGGTGCCGATTTTGCGTTTAACCCAAGTTCGGTATTCGACGCCACGCCGGAAGAGCGCAAGGCCAGATTCGAAGAATTTTGGAACTACGGCGGCTTCAACTTTCTGGCAGCTTTTGGTGATTTATCCATGAACATGGAGGCCAATGAGTTCGCCTGCGAGTTTGTCCGCGGCAAAATCCGTGAAATCGTCAAGGACCCTGAAACCGCTGAACTGCTCTGCCCAGACACAGTGCTTGGCTGTAAACGCCTGTGCTCGGACAATGGCTATTTCGAAGCCTTCAACCAACCGAATGTGCATCTGGTAGATGTGTCCACCCACCCAATCGACCGCCTGACTGCTAAGGGTCTGATAACCAATGGCAAGGAGTATGAGTTTGACGCGATCATATTTGCCACTGGATATGATGCGCTCACTGGATCATTGCTGAAATGCAACATCACGGGATCCAACGGTCTTACTCTGGCGGACAAATGGGCCGCAGGACCAACCAATTATCTAGGCCTGATGACCACAGGCTTCCCCAATATGTTTACCATCACAGGACCAGGCAGCCCCTCTGCCCTGGCTAATTTGATCACGGGTATTGAACAGCATGCGGAATTCATTACCCAGCTAATCCAGTGGTCGCAGAAGCGCGGCTACACTCGCATCGAAGCCGAACAGGTCGCCGAAGACAACTGGGTCAATACCGTCAACACGCGCGCAGCAGCGACCCTTTATCCAACCTGTAACTCCTGGTATCTGGGGGCCAATGTTCCTGGGAAACCGCGGGTATTCATGCCCTATGTCGGTTTCCCCGACTATTCCGAAAAACTGAAGTCCGTTGTCGTGGAAGACTACGCGGAATTTCGCTTCAGCTAAGGTAAAGCGTTGAATTGAGCGCTAGCTAAATTTGAACAAAGGGGCGATTGGTTGTAGTTAACCTTTGACGACGTTTGCTGACGACGCCCTCCGCCAACAGTGAATTTTTCAGCTGTGATAGGCTGACATCTCTTCATTTCATTGTGCTCGAGGTTCTTATCTATATATTACATGGCGCCGCCACATCCCCTTTTGTACGCAAAGCATGGATTTTTCTAAAAGAAAAAGAGCTCGAATTCGAACACCGACAACTGGATCCGCTTGATAAGTCCGAGCGCTTTCTCTCGATGAACCCTCTTGGACGAATTCCTGTTCTGGAGGAAGCCGACGGTAATCTGATCTCTGATTCATCAGTCATCTGCGACTACCTTGAGAACATCCATCCCAGCCCAAGCCTTTATCCCTCCGATAATCGAGACCGGGCCCGAGCGCTGTGGTTTGAAGAGTACGCGGACACGCTACTCACCCAGGTCTGCGCACAGGTTTTCTGGATGCATATCATCATCCCAATACGCTCAGGCGAACCGACTGACCAAACCGAAGTTGACGCCTTCCGCGACAAAAACTACCCAGGCGCGTTCGATTATCTCGAAGATATGGCTCCCGACGGCTCCGGTATCGTCAATAACGAGTTTGGCATTGCAGACATCTCTCTGGCATCAGCAGTCAGACTACTGGACCTGGCCGGCGCGCCATTGGATGCTGATCGCTGGCCTCGTTTTAATGACTACTACCAACGCGTCATCAATCGACCATCTGCCAAGTCAATCGTCGACGAGGAACTGTTCGCAACTGAAGTATTTCGTACCACCGGCGAAGCCCCGCAATACGAGTCGTAGAACAGACGCCCAGGAGAGAGAACGACATGAAGGTACTGATTATCGGCGCAAACGGGAACACTGCTACCCGCGTCACCAGACGATTGGCTGAAAGCGCCCATGATCCAGTTGCGATGATCAGAAACCCGTCGCACCGCGCCAAATTCGACAAGCTGGGCGTAGCCACGGTGCTGGCAGACCTTGAATACCCGATCGATCACGCCGTGCAAGGATGCGATGCCATTATCTTTGCAGCTGGGTCTGGCGGTAAAACAGGAAACGACAAGACAGTACTGATCGACCATATTGGCGCGATTCGTTCTATGGTTGCAGCGCAGGTGCACGGTGTTCGCCGATATATCATGCTCAGTTCAATCAATAACGATATAAACAGTCAGTCTCCTATCGCGCACTATCACCGGGCGAAGGCGCATGCGGATAATCATCTGGTCGAGACCGATCTGGACTATACGATCGTCTGCCCCGGCGGATTGACTGACGAAGCAGGTACTGAGTTGGTTTCCGTAAGCGCGGAACTCCAGGGAAAGGGACTGACGTCTCGCGAAAATCTGGCGGCCGCCCTCGTTGCCTGCCTCGACAATGACAATAGCGTAGGTAAATCTTTCAGCTTACTTGACGGCGATACACCGCTGACTGAAGCATTGAGCACTGTGTAGTCAGTCTGTTATCGGCCCCAACAATAGACCGGAGAACAATCACGAATACGCTGTCCAACGTACAGTGGCCACCGCGGTAAAAGGTGCGAAACCGATCATCATCTGATCGATCGAAACAGAGGTGCTTGTTGAACAATTAGTCCACTCCATTAATTTTGGCATCGACACCGGCAATTGATTAGAATCACTCACACTATCAAACACGTAACCTCGCCGGAGCCTGCCATGTTAGAAATCTTCGCCCTCATCGTACTGGGAGTACTGGTAGCCGCTGCCATCAGCTTGCTGGTCATCATTGGCAACCTGCCCGGCAAGATGGCCCGTGCCGAAGGGCACCCGCAAGCGGATGCCATCAACCTGTTGGCGTGGATTGGCCTGCTGACGCTTGGCATCAGCTGGTTTATTGCGCTTGTCTGGGCAAAAGTTAAACCCATCGCCGCGTCTCCAGACCTGGGGGGAAGGCTGGACAATATTGAAAACCGTTTAGGGCAGCTTGAGGTAGACCAGTCATGATTGCATTTATCAGCATCTGCTACGGCGCACTTTACGTACTGATCTTTAACAAGCTGGGTCTGGTTAAAAAAACCACCGGTAACATCAGTGCATTCGCGGGAGTTGGCGTTGTAATGATCGGCGCGATCATTTTTATGTGGTACACCTTTTCCCCCATTAGTACCGATGGGCGCCTATTCCGTTACATCATCCCGGTGGTACCCAACGTACGAGGCGAAGTGGTCGAGGTGCCAATCAAGGCACTCGAAACCATCTCTGCTGGTGAAACACTGTTCAGGATCGACCCTGAGCCATATGAAATCACTGTGCGTCAGCTCGAGGCACAGGTAGAGCGTCATCAAGCGGAGTGGCGGCTTGCCAAGGTTAATGTCGATCGCGCACAGGAACTCGTTAAAGTGCAATCTGCTGCCATGGTGGATCTCGACACCTGGACAGCGAATATGGAAGTGGCCGCCGCCGCCATCGGCGTGGCCAAGGCCCAGGTGGACTACGCGAAATGGCAACTTCAGGAAACCAACGTCACAGCACCTCACGAAGGCTATGTCGTTAACCTGCAGCTTCGACCAGGAAACGTGGTGACGACAATACCCCTGGCGGCATCATTAGCCTTCGTGTCCTATGAAGCTAACCAGATCATAACCAGTTTCAGCCAGAGCGCAGTCAGACGAATCGACGTAGGCAACCAGGCAGAAATCGCATTTACTAACATCCCCGGCCAAACGTTTGCCGGTGAGGTGACCCGAATTGTTGGCGCGGGTGGATCGTCCCAAATGACAGCGAGCAGCACATTACCAACCATGACCGGGGCACCGGCCAATGACCGCTGGGGCGTTGTCATTGAACTCGACGATCAGGACTTTGCCCGAAACCTGCCACAGGGAGCAGGCGGAATGGTTGCCATCTACACCAACTATGGGAAACCGGTGCATGTGATTAGCAAAGTTGCCCTGCGCATGAGCGCCTGGCTGGCCTATCTGACCTCACCTTGATTGTGCCTGATTCACGACTAACGCCAGACAAGGTCTCCAGTCAACGAGCGTACTATCCTAACGCCGGGCTTCGATTGCCCCTGGACCACCTTTTGCTCATTTCTGCAACAGCGCCATCACTGAAACACCGGGTTTCCCTAACCCTTCTAACAATAAACCCACCCTATCAACCTTTCTAAAGGTCGGTGGTCAAGGCGTCTTCCAAAATTTGATCTCGTCTGATTAAAATCGCCTCTATCTGGCGAGGATGAAGATAGGGCGCCAGTGTTTGGCTCAGATTTGCCTTGCTCAACGACATCAGCTTCTTTCGCAACAAATCAGAGACTCGCAGTTCCACCGAACGATACATATCAGGTCGGTTTTCCGTCACACGAAAAGCGCGCGTATGATCAATGAACAAGAGCCGATATTCCTCTTTATCCCAGAGGATGTTGGTCAGGTTCCTGTCTTCGTTATGAATCAGCAGATCGAACACAAATCGCAGTCGATACTGCTCATATTGGGGGCATGCACTCTCGAAGGGCTGCCCCGACTCCCCTCGGTCCCTCTCATTAATTGCACCCGTGATCCAGTCCTGCAACACACCGGGTTTGTCATTCACTTCAGCCTGGACGGCCACCGGGATCATCTGTAGATCCAAAAGTCGATCCAGCTTGTAAGCTACTACCTCATAGATATAGCGGTCCGAGTCTTCAGACCTTTTGGCATAGCGGGTCTTACTCTCCAACCCTGGACTGGAATCAACATATTTGAAAACCGAATCCTGCGTGATGCCATCCAACTGCTGTGTGATTCTAAGAGGATTGGTAATGCCTGTACCAATTTCCTCCACGCGCAGGATCTCACCCTTTCTTAAAAATCGCTCCACTTCGCTATCACTCATTTCGGATAGCTGCTCCGAGATAAGTCGCCTGTCAGGATCAAACGATTTCCCAGAGGCTCGCTGTGCGACATCATTCCGAAGCAGGAGCACATCCGGCGATTGAGTCAATCCAATGGCATATACCATGCCGTCCATACGGCGAAGCATACCCTTCCGGTCATTCGTGCTGACCACCAGATGCCTGGCGCCCGTGCGCTTAAGAAAGCGTTCAACATTGAAAGATTCTGCATAAGGATGACAGATCGCGGAACCGCGATACTGGTGTGGCGCCCGCCCGGAGGCGACCATCATTTCGCCGACCTCTGCCAGTTGCTTCTTTTGTTTACCCTTAAAAGCGCTACGCTGCAGGCGTTCCTCCGCCTGAGTAATGGACTCGCCCGACAGCAGCAAGCCGTCACTTCTCAGCTCGAGCACTCTACGCGGATAACCGGTGATTTCTATACCAATACGCTGGTTCAGCTCCTGGACGCTCTCGTTTTCATACTTACCGCTAATACCCCCATACGCAAAAGCCCAATCGCCTAACTGCAGAACAAATGGACTAGCAGAGATAAAAGCGCGCACCTCAGGGTGCTTGTCCGCCAGCAGAAGGTCCGCTTCCGACACCAACAGATGCACCTGGTCATTGGCGGAATCTGAGAGCTTCGCCAACCAATCGAGGTGCTGAACACTTCCACCCCCCAGGGCAACAATCTGGAACTCAGGATCCACTAGATCATTGGCATCTATCGCGCCAACGGTTCGCAGCGCCTCTCGCCACTCCGCAGGTGTTGCTGCCTCGGAGTGAATAACCGCAATCGTGGTATCCGCTAGCGCCGCCTGTGAGGTGGCGGCAAGAAGCAATAGAATCGAGACTAATCTACCCATTAGAGACCTCCCTGATAACTGGCCATTGAGTTTCGGATTGTTTCGTGAGATCCAGAGCATTCACTTACTATAAAGCGCGCCGGTAGCACCCTACAATTAGAATGCAGCCGGAATAACCTGGGTTATTATTCATTTGTGTCACTTTATACAGTGGCGACACCGGGTCTGTCGATAGCCCCCAACGACATGACCTGAGGGAAACCCAAGAGACTAGATACCAAGAAAAGCCGGGGCGCTTTCCACAAAGCCGACATCACCAGTCAGTGCAACCGAACACCTTGGGTGGGCATGAAATCAGAGCCTGGGGACACCTTTCTTTTCCGAGCGTGGTTTCCCGGAGTGTTACAGTGGATGCCTATTTCAATTGTTGCCTGATTACCTTTATGGCTCTAAAACCGACGATCTATAAGCTCACCATCAACCTGGCAGACCTTGACCGTAGTAAGTACGAAACGCTCAATCTGACTGTGGCACAACATCCCTCTGAATCCATTGAACGAATGATGGTT
>JABBBA010000280.1 GCA_018607685.1 K189A clade bacterium
ACCGAAACAAAAAATGAGGCACTACTGGCGATTTGGGAAGCTATCCTGGCCCGGCGCAGTGCGCTTATGTCCGCCAACGAACAGGACCTTGAATCCGGTCGAAAAAATGGCCTCAGTGATCCTATGCTGGATCGCCTGACGTTCACGGACGACCGTTTTGAAACAATGGTTGAAGGCCTGAGGCAGGTCGCAGGGTTGAATGACCCGGTTGGCGAAATCACAGACATGTCGTTTCAGCCCAATGGCCTTCAAATTGGCAGGATGCGAACGCCTCTCGGTGTGATTGGCATTATTTTCGAATCCAGACCGAACGTGACCATTGATGCGGCGAGTTTATGCCTTAAATCCGGTAATGCGGCTATTTTGCGAGGGGGTTCTGAATCCATCCACTCCAACCTTGGCCTTGCCGGGTGTATCCAGCAAGGGCTGGAAAAGGTCGGCTTGCCTGCAGCGGTCGTGCAGGTGGTTAAAGATACTGATCGAAAATATGTAGGCGAACTCATCACGATGAATGAGTTTGTCGATGTCATTGTACCCAGGGGTGGCAATAGCCTGGTCGGACGAATCACCAGTGAGGCGACGATACCAGTGATTAAGCATCTGGATGGTATCTGCCATGTATACATCGACAAGGATGCAGACATCGAAAAAGCCTATGCTATCGCGATCAATGCCAAGACCCAGAGGTATGCCGTATGCAATGCGATGGAAACGCTGCTGGTATCTGCTGACGTGGCAGGGTGACATCCTGCCCAGGCTTGCCGCTGGCTATCAGGATCATGGCGTGGAGCTGCGAGGTTGTGAAAAAACAGTCAGCATATTGGGTTCAGGGGTGCAGATTAGCCCGGCCCAGGAGTCTGACTGGCGCGAGGAATATCTGGCGCCCATTTTATCAATTCGCACCCTGGACAGCGTTGATGATGCGGTAACGCATATTAATCACTATGGGTCCAAGCACACTGACTCCATCGTGACTGAGAACTATACGACGGCTCGACAGTTTATTCGGGAAGTGGATTCCAGTTCGGTGATGGTGAATGCATCGCCACGGTTCTCGGATGGGTTTGAATATGGTCTGGGCGCAGAAGTCGGGATATCCACGGACAAGCTTCATGCGCGAGGGCCCGTGGGGCTTGAAGGACTTACCTCTCAGAAGTACGTCGTATTCGGTGATGGCCAGATTCGCCAGTGAGCCCAGCGTTGAAATTCGGGTATGAATTCAGGTATGAATTCAGGTATGAATAGCACCCTCGTTTTTGGGGGTACTTTTGATCCGGTCCACCGGGGACATATAGAGTCCGTGTGCGCCGTTGCGCGTTTACTGGCGGATGTGGATGTTTACCTGGTGCCCTGCCAGATTCCGGCTCATCGGCCGACACCCGCCGCATCACCTGAAGACAGGCTAAAAATGCTTGAGTTGGCGGTGGGTAGCCAGGATCGAATGTTTGTTGACGATTGCGAGCTGAGACGGGAGGGCACCTCCTATACGTTTGATACGCTGCTTGATTATCGTGAAAAGTTAGGTGAATCAGGATCATTGCTGTTCCTGATGGGCTTCGACTCCTGGGTGACCTTACCTGATTGGCATCGATGGGAGGAGTTAACCAACCTGGCTCATTTGCTGATACTCGAGCGACCGGGTGCGGATCAGGAGTCACCGGATGTTCTGCGCAGGTGGTGTGAAACCAGGCAAGTCCAGGACCCGAAAGAGATGATGAATAGTGCCTCTGGCAACGTCTGCTTTTTGTCACTGGATCAGATAGATGTCTCCGCCAGTGGATTGAGAGAGGCAATAGCCGAGGGTGGTTCGATTCAGGGGCATGTAAATCCCCTCGTCATGAACTACATCAGGCAACACAACCTATATACCGGCGCATCTTCAAAAAAGAAGATGCCGGCAAACGAATGGAGTACTAATGGATAGCGAAGCACTAAAGGACCTGGTCGTAGAGGCCCTCGAAGATATAAAGGGTCAGGAAATTGTCACCCTGGATGTCAGGGACCAGACTGACATTGCCGATTACATGGTGGTCGCCAGTGGTGGAACCGGCAGGCAGGTGAAGGCGCTCATTGATAGTGTGCTCGTGAAAGCGAAGGCGCAGGGTGCGAACGTTGTAGGCGTAGAAGGGCAGGACACAGGTGAATGGGTGTTGCTCGACCTGACCGACGTGATTGTCCATGTGATGCTGCCAGCGGTGAGGGAGTTCTACGATCTTGAGCGTTTGTGGAGCATGGGCCCGAACAAGGAAGGCAAGTCGGTTGACTAGGGAATCTCTGCATCGAATCCGGGTTTCGAGTTGTTAAAAATTGATTTAGTGGCAGTGGGTACACGGCCACCTCCGTGGGTCGTGGAGGGTATTGAACAATACAGTTCACGAATCAAACGCGACTGTCGCTTCCAGATTTTGGAAATCAAGACGTCCGACAGAAAGAAGAAACAATCTGTAGCCACCCACCAGCAAGACGAGGCGCAGCTTATTGGCGGCCATCTTAGTCCCGGTGCTCGAGTAATTGCCATGGATAGTCGCGGCAAAATCTGGAGTACCGAACAACTGGCAGGAAAAGTAGAAGCCTGGAGCCAGCAGACTAATCATTTCCAGTTTGTGATTGGTGGCCCCGACGGTCTGGCGGATGTCATTCTTAACCGGGCCGATGAGACCTGGTCGCTGTCGAACTTAACCTTCCCGCACTTTATGGTTAGAGTACTGCTGGCAGAACAGATTTATCGAGCGCTCATGTTGAACGCGAATCACCCATATCATAGATGATTGGTAATGGTTGAACCTCTTGCACTAAAAGATCATACCTGGGAAAGCAGAATCTTCTTCGAGCGGATTGTTGTTGGCTTTGCCGTGTTGGTCATCCTGACGTTGTTTCTTGTCGCACGTTTTTTCTATTTGCAGATCGTCCAATACGATGTTTATGCAACCCTATCGGATAAAAATCGCATACAGGTTCAACCTGTGCCGCCGATCAGGGGGCTTATTTATGATCGCAATGGCGAACTGCTGGCAGACAACTCACCGTCATTTAATCTTACGATTACGCCGGAACGCTCGCCTGATCTCGAACAGACACTTGAGCACCTTGGCTCGATTCTAAGCCTGACCGATGAAGACATCGCTGGCTTTAGAAATCGCGTTAAGCGTCGGCAACGCCCCTTTGAGTCCGTGCCGCTGTTATTCAAGCTCACCACCGAGGAGATAGCGCAATTCAGTGTCGACAGACATGCTTTACCTGGAGTGGAAGTAGAGGCAAAACTTGTTCGACATTATCCTCGCGGTGAACTGATGGTTCATGCGGTGGGATCAGTAAGACGCATCAATGAATCAGATGCCCGGCGCCTGGATCCGGTTGCCTATTCCGGCACTGACCACGTGGGCAAGATCGGAGTAGAAAAATTCTACGAGGAAGATTTGCTTGGAAGCGTTGGCTACCAGCAGGTTGAGATCGACGCCCGTGGCAAAGTGATGAAGATACTGGAATCTAACCTGCCTTCGCGCGGCAAGGATCTGGTTTTGCATGTCGATAGTTCATTGCAGGCCGCTGCCAGTGCCGCGCTCGGAGATCGGCGTGGAACCGTCGTGGCCATCGAACCGAAGACTGGCGGGATATTGGCGCTGGTCAGTAAGCCAGGGTACGACCCTAACCTTTTCGTTACGGGTATCGACCATAAAACCTACGCAGCGCTGCGTGACTCCAAAGATGTACCGCTTTTTAATCGAGCGCTCCAGGGTCAGTATGAGCCCGGCTCTACACTTAAACCTATCATCGGATTGGCTGGCCTGGTGACGGGAATGACAAACCCCGACTACACCATCGAAGACCCGGGATGGTTCAAACTGCCAAAGAGCAGTCGACTTTACAGAGACTGGAACTGGCGTGCCTCAGGAGCAGGTGGCCATGGCAAGGTGAATCTTGAGAAGGCTATTTACCGATCCTGCAATATTTACTTTTACGGTCTCGCGGTAAAGATGGGCATCGATCGGCTTGATGATTATCTTGCTCTTTTTGGTTTTGGTGTGAATACAGCGCTGGATCTGCCGGAAGCACGAAGCGGCCTGCTTCCTACGAGAGAGTGGAAGGAAGAAACAAGGGGGCTCCCCTGGTATCCCGGTGACACGGTGAATATAGGCATCGGGCAGGGCGATATGCTGGTGACTCCGCTGCAGCTGGCGACCGCGGTGACAGTTATCGCGAATCGAGGTAAGTGGGTTTCACCGAGGATGCTGAAGTCAGGAAGCGATCTGATCGATCGTTCAACCGTCCCAAGGCTCGATAGCATTGACCTGATTCCTGACCCGGTCTGGGATCTTGTTATTGGCGCCATGGAAAAAGTCGTCCACCGGGGTAATCAGGTATATGGCGAGAACGGCACGGCGTGGGCTTATATCGGGCAGGACATCGAATATAGAATGGCGGGTAAATCCGGTACGGCCCAGGGGGTGGGGATTAAACAGGGAGAGGAATACGATGCGGAGGAACTCGATGAGCGTCAGCGAAAGCACGCATGGTTTGTGGCGTTTGCCCCGGTTGATAATCCAACGATTGCGCTGGCGGTGCTGGTAGAAAATGGGGGTGGCGGAAGTGAATTTGCATCGCCCGTCGCCCGGGCGGTCCTTGATCACTACCTGCTCAACAACACCGGGGAGACTGGACGGGTAGTGGCTACTGCGGGTGAAGAATTATGAGCCAGGATTTTGTCCGACAATTGCCAGGGTCGGGATTGGTCAACCAACGCAAAGTTGGTATTGGTCACGCGGTTCACCTTGATGTACCCATGCTGCTTCTGTTGCTCATCATATCTGCCTACGGATTGCTGATTCTATATAGTGCAGTGGGTCAGCAGATTGAACCCGTCATTTCCCAAAGCATTAAGATCCTGGTGGGCTTTAGCGCCATGGTGGTGATCGCGCAGATATCACCCATCGTATATATGAGGCTTGCACCCTGGATCTTCCTGGTGGGACTGATCACGCTGGCGCTGATCTATTTCTTTGGGATTGAGGTCAAAGGGTCTCGTCGGTGGCTTAGAATCCCTGGTGTTATTACCTTTCAACCCTCGGAGATCATGAAGTTGATGTTGCCGCTGATACTCGCGTGGTATTTTCAGGACCGACACCTGCCGCCGAAGACGCGCCACGTATTCTGGTCTCTTGTGATCATCGCCATCCCCGTGTTGCTGATTGCGTTTCAACCGGATCTTGGGACGTCGCTCATCATTGCCGCTTCGGGCCTGTTTGTTTTGCTTCTTGCGGGTGTTTCGTGGCGCCTGGTGTTCTCCGCAATTGGCCTTGGGGTCGTAACAGCGCCGGCGCTATGGTTTGTGCTGAGAGACTATCAGCGACAAAGGATTCTGACCTTGCTTGACCCGGAAAGAGATCCCCTGGGTGCGGGTTGGAATATCATCCAGTCGAAAACGGCGATAGGCTCGGGTGGGCTGTTTGGTAAGGGATTGTTTGAAGGAACCCAGTCAAATTTGGATTTTCTTCCTGAAAGCCAGACCGACTTTATTATCGCGGTGCTGGGGGAAGAGCTGGGGCTGGCGGGTGTGGTTGTGTTGTTAATACTGTACCTGCTATTGATTGGCCGAGGCGTCATCCTATCCGTTCAGGCTCAGGACACATTCGGCCGGTTATTATCGGGCAGTATAACCTTCACTTTTTTTGTGTACGTGTTTGTTAACATAGGCATGGTAAGCGGCATCCTTCCTGTAGTCGGGGTGCCACTACCTTTCGTTAGCTTTGGTGGAACTTCGATTCTTACCTTGTTTGCAGGTTTTGGTATTTTGATGTCGGTGCATACTCACCGAAGGATAACTTTGTGATTTTTCGAATAATGTTTTTTTTGCTGTTGGTCTCTCCTGTAACGAGTTATGCGGTTGAATACGCGGATAGAGAGGAGGTCCAGGCGTTCGTCAAGGAACTGGCTGCCCGTGAATCCTTCAACGAGCGTGAGCTGCTCACGGTTTTTCGACATGCGGTGTACAAACAGAACATTATCGATGCAATAACGCGTCCGGCAGAGAAAACGCTGACCTGGGCGAAGTACCAGGACATATTCCTCACGGAACGAAGAACCGTATCCGGTATTGAGTTTATGGAGGAGAACCAGGCTGCACTTGAGGCTGCCTATGAAACCTACGGCGTGCCACCCGTTATCGTGACGGCCATCATCGGCGTTGAAACCATGTACGGAAGGATCTCCGGCAACTACCGTGTTTTGGACGCGCTCTCTACATTGTCTTTCGACTACCCGCCAAGATCCAAGTTTTTTAAGCGCGAGCTAGGCGAGTTCATTCTATTGGCGCGCGAAGAAAAAAAGATGATTACAGAGCTAAAGGGGTCGTACGCAGGCGCCATGGGTATGGGCCAGTTTATTCCCAGCAGCTATCGCGCCTATGCGGTTGATTTTGATGGAGATGGTTTTCGCGACATCTGGAATAACCCCACCGATGCAATAGGTAGCGTTGCCAATTATCTCGCCGAGCACGGGTGGCAAAGGGATCAGCAGATCACGTTTGAGGTCGGAGCGTCAGAAGTACCTTCGGACATTTTCAATGTGTCGCTAAAACCATCCAAATCAATCGCAGAGCTAAGGACGCTTGGAATGATGGATGAGTTAAGCCGGCTTGATCCAGAGCAGGCAGTTACGCCAATGCGGCTGAATGGAAAAGCAGGCGAGGAATTCTGGATTGGACTCAAAAACTTTTATGTCATCACTCGATATAATCACAGCAAGCTCTACGCCATGGCCGTTTTTCAGCTTAGCGAGGGCCTCCGTCGGGGTCCTGGAGCCTTCGCAGCTCGGTAATCATTAGATTGTGTCGCTAAGATTTTTCATCATTGTCGTCGTTCAATGCACCTTGCTTTTGGGCTGTGCCACGCCGCAGATTCTAAAGCCTTCGGGGCCAAAACCCAGTCTCGCACCCAACCAATATGAGGTGTTCGGTAAGGTCTATGAAATCATGCCCGGCAATGCGGGGTATCTGGAGATCGGGATCGCTTCCTGGTACGGGAAAAAGTTTCATGGCCGCCTGACTGCGATGGGTGAGACCTACGATATGTTCGGGCTAACGGCGGCGCACAAGGCACTTCCTTTGCCGACTGTTGTCAAAGTCACTAATCTTGATAATGGCCAGAGCATCGTGCTGCGAGTCAATGACAGGGGGCCTTTTCACGATGACAGGCTCATTGATCTGTCCTGGGCTGCAGCGAAAGCACTTGGGTTCGAAAACAAGGGAACAGCGCCGGTTGTCGTTGAAGCACTGGATGAAGTGAATCACCCGGAGCTTGGGGTGAAGCACCAGGAGTCATACTATCTGCAGGCTGGTGCTTTTAAATCCCTTGGTGGTGCAGAGAAGCAGCTTGAAGGCGTGACACTCGCGGTGCCGGAAGGGGTGCCGGTGCGTATTCTCACCAGTGAGACAAAAACCGGTAATCTCTATAAGGTCTGGGTTGGACCGCTGGTTGATCCGAAAGAAGAAAACCTTGTGGCGCTGCGGATCCGAGATCGAAATCTGGGTAACGCCCTCAGAGTTACCGTTGAATAGAAAGATAATAGAAAGGAGACAAAGGGTGTCGAAAGGAATAAAAGCTCTGGCAGTTGGCGTGCTGTTGATTGTTGGGTTCGCTGTTCATGCCGCCCCGGCGATCATTCCTGCCTCACCTCAACTGGCGGCGGAAGGATACCTGCTGATAGATGCTACAACGGGAACTTCCCTGGTTGAATTTAATGCAGACCAGCGCCTGCCGCCGGCCAGCTTAACCAAGATTATGACGAGCTATGTGGCCGACAAGGAAATCGAACGAGGCACCATTTCGATGGATGACGAGGTCGAGGTGAGCATCAAGGCCTGGAGAATGGAAGGTTCCCGAATGTTTATTCAGGAGGGGACGAAGGTTCGTCTGGATGACATCATGCGGGGAATCATCGTTCAATCTGGAAATGATGCCAGTGTGGCGCTGGCTGAACATATTGCGGGAAGCGAAGAAGCATTTGCAGACATCATGAACCAGTATGCTCAGCAACTTGGTATGGCGGATACACATTTTGTTAACGCGACGGGACTACCGGATGAAAATCACTATACGACGGCGAATGATCTCGCGAAGCTTACCGTTGCGTTGATCAATGAGTTTCCCGAACACTACAAAATCTACTCGGAAAAATACTTCACTTACAGTGACATAAGGCAGCCCAATCGAAACAAGCTGCTGATGCGTGATAGTTCAGTTGATGGTGTGAAAACGGGCCACACAGAAGCCGCGGGTTATTGCCTGGTTGCGTCAGCTGTTCGCGGAGACATGAGGTTGGTTTCCGTGGTGATGGGTGCATCTTCAGAGGAAAGCAGGGCCGCTGAAAGTCAGAAACTGCTCACCTACGGATTCAGGTATTTTGAAACCGCCAATCTGTATAAAGCTGACGAAGCTTTAAGGCAGGTCAGGGTTTGGGGAGGCCAGCACGGTTCTGTAAAGCTCGGTCTTACATCTGACGTTGTGATGACCATTCCAAAAGGTGTGCGGGATGAGCTTTCCGCTGAGATACAAATTCAAAATGAGATTCACGCGCCGATCGAAAAAGGCGACGAGCTCGGTTCTCTCACCATCAGCGTGCCGGATAAAGAGGACATTTCTGTGCCTGTGACTGCGTTAAACGGTGTTCAGGAGGCGGGATTTTTCGCCAGGATATGGGATTCCATTGCTCTCTTCTTCGTCAGCGTATTCGGTGGAGATCCTCTCGAGTACACGCCCTGATCCTAAAGATTGGTTTAGAACATTGGTTTAGAGGACGGGTTTAAAACGATGACTCAAGAACATGATCCGGAAAGCGAGGCAGCGCCTAAAATAGTATTTCCCTGCGACTACCCTATCAAGGTAGTGGGAGATGTGACGCCCGGGTTTCACAGCCGGGTTTGCGATGTGGTGGCAAAGCACGATCCGACAATGACGACCGACAGAATTTCCCAGAAGACCAGCAGGAAAGGAAACTTCGTTTCCATCTCCTTCCTGTTAGTTGCCCAGAGCAAGGAGCACCTGGATGCGTTGTTTGCGGATCTTAAGGGAATCGAATCCGTGAGACTGGTTCTATAGCATGGGCCCGCGGCTTGTTGTCAAAAACCTGGGTATAAAACCTTATACCGAGACCTGGCAAGCAATGAAGCGCTTCACCGATAGCCGGGACGAGAACACAGCTGATGAGTTCTGGTTCGTGGAGCACCCGCCTGTTTATACACTTGGCCAGGCCGGGAAGATCGAGCATCTGCTAAACATCGTTGAAATTCCTGTGGTCCATTCCGATAGAGGGGGACAGGTGACCTACCATGGCCCGGGGCAACTGGTGTGCTATTTGCTGATGGACATCAGGCGGCTGCAACTGGGCGTTCGCGATCTGGTGACTTTGATCGAACAATCGATTGTACAGCTGATTGATTCATATGGGGTTTTAGCCGAAGCAAAACCTGAGGCGCCCGGGGTGTATGTTGATGGCAGGAAACTTGCTGCGCTTGGCCTGCGTATTCGAAAAGGCTGTAGCTACCACGGCCTTAGCCTGAATGTGGATATGGACCTTGATCCTTTCTCGAACATTAATCCCTGCGGCTATGAGGGCCTGGAAGTGATTGACATGAAACGCCTGGGCATTGAACGCCCGATGGCAGAGGTCATCGAACAACTGACAGAGATCCTGATCCAGCAAATCGGGTATGATGGCGATCCCAGAATGAGAGCGCTCTAATGGTCGATAAGAATCGCATGGTCCCGGGAGAGAAACTGAGAGGAGCGGATAAGGTTCGCAGAATTCCTGTCAAAGTTATTCCGACGACCGCCATGCCAAGAAAACCTGATTGGATTCGTGTCCGTATTCGGGCAAACCCGGAGATCACGCGGATCAAGGATATTCTCAGGGAAAGAAAGCTGGCGTCCGTCTGCGAGGAAGCCAGCTGCCCTAACCTGCCCGAGTGTTTCTCGCACGGAACGGCGACATTCATGATCATGGGTGAAATCTGTACCCGGCGTTGTCCTTTTTGCGATGTCGCCCACGGCAGCCCGAATGCCCTGGACCAGGATGAACCGAGGCAACTTGCAGAAGCAGTCCAGGAAATGGCCCTTAAATACGTCGTTGTGACCTCTGTGGACCGTGACGATCTGAAAGACAGCGGCGCCGGACATTTTGCAGAATGTATCTCGGGCATCAGGTCACTTAACCCTGAGACAACGATTGAAGTGTTGGTGCCGGATTTCAGGGGGCGAATGGAGATTGCGCTGGACATTCTGTCTACGACGCCGCCGGATGTGTTTAACCACAATCTCGAAACCGTACCCCGTCTCTACAAAAAGGCCCGCCCGGGTGCTGACTATAAATGGTCGCTCGAGCTACTACGCCAGTTCAAAGGTAGAAATGCGGGTACCCCGACCAAATCCGGGTTGATGCTCGGGCTTGGGGAAACCAATGACGAAGTCATTGAAGTAATGAAAGACCTTCGTGATCACGATGTGGAAATGCTGACGCTTGGCCAGTATCTGCAACCCAGCCGTGATCATCTTGCGGTTGAGCGCTGGGTGCATCCGGATGAGTTTGATGAGCTGGCCAGGGTGGCGCGTGAACTGGGTTTTCATCAGGTCGCAAGTGGTCCCCTTGTCAGGTCTTCTTACCATGCTGACCTTCAAGCTTCGGGTGATTTCGCAGGGTCGGACTAGTCCCGCTTTTGTTTATGGCCTGTTAGGCGATAGTCCCGGGGATAGTCCCTGGGATAGTCCCTGTCCCCGCAAGCCGCAAGCTTCACAGTCGGGATTTTGCGGAAGCTTTAGTTTTCGCCAGTCCATATAGCGTGCATCGAACGTCAGCAGGTAACCTGCGAGCGACTCGCCGATGCCAACGATTAACTTCAGTGTCTCCAGTGCCTGCAAGGTACCAATAGTGCCGACAACCGGTGCCGCGATACCGGTTTCTGAACAGTTCAGTGCGCCGTCAGAAGCATCCTGGTAAAGACAGCGATAACAGGGCATATCCTTGTTGCTGCCATCGACGACCATTAACTGCCCTTCTAGCCGAACAGCGGCGCCGGATACCAGGGTTGTCTGCTGCCGTAGGCAGGCATCGTTGATCGCGAATCGGACCTCAAAATTGTCAGTACAGTCGACGACAATGTCGGCCAGGGCAACTTCGTCTTCAAGGGTCGCGAGACTCATTCTTTCCTGAATGAGTCGAATCTCGATATCAGGGTTTACCTCATGGAGTTGGCGTTTGGCTGAGACGGTCTTGGGTTCGCCGATGCTCGCCGTCGTGTGGATAATCTGTCGCTGCAGGTTGGAAAGGTCAACTGAGTCGAAGTCTGCGAGTGTCAGTGAGCCGACGCCTGAAGCGGCCAGGTATAGCGCGACCGGGCTGCCAAGTCCGCCAAGTCCAATAATAAATACCCGCGCCGCCAGTAACTTTTCCTGACCTTCGATGTCGATGTCGGGCAGCATGATGTGCCTGGCATACCTCAATAACTGTTCATCGTTCAAGATTGTCGCTCCTTGCTATCACCGCCCGTGGCTGGCCCTGCAAATCGCTGAACCCCTCTACCTTGGTAAAACCGGATTTTTCCAGTAGCTGGACGACAGCCTCCTGTTGATCATAACCGTGCTCAAACAGAATGCTCCCCCGGGGGGCCAGGTGCTCATGGCAGCTATTGATGATCTGTCTGATACAGTCAAGCCCGTCATCGCCGCCGGTCAGTGCTCGAGCAGGTTCAAACTTGAGTGCCTCGAGATGTGGGTCCGCGTTCCTGATATACGGTGGATTGCTGATAATAAGGTCGAACTGCCCCTGGATGTCAGAAAACCAGGAACTCTGTAAGAAACTGACATTGGGGATTGCCTCGGCATTCTTCTGTGCAACGGCCAGTGCGTCAGCGCTGACGTCAGTACCAAGGATCTGCCATTCAGGTCTTTCAGCGGCAAGGCTTACCGCCAGTGCGCCCGTACCGGTGCCGAGGTCAACCACCTTTCTTGCTTGTCGGTCAAATCGGGCCAGTGTGATTTCCATCAGGAGTTCTGTTTCTGGTCTTGGAATAAGTGTGTCCGGGGTCACGTAAAAATCCCGCTGCCAGAAAGATTGGCTCCCCCTGATGTAGGCAATGGGTTCGCCGGCATGCCTGCGCGCGATTAGTGCCTGAACGCGAGTCTGGTCGACACTGCAGACGGATTCATCGGCATGTGCAATGAGCCATGCCCGGGACCTCGAAAGAACTTCGCTGACCAGCAGATAACTATCGAGTTGAGGGGTTTCGGATGTGTCGGCCAGTTGCTCTTTACTCTGGCGGATTAACTCTCCGACCGTCTCAGTCATTTTCCTGGCCAAGAGAACGAAGCTGGTCTGCCTGATGCTCGATGATCAGCTGATCAAGAATAGGGTCTAATTCACCTGTCATTACCTGGGCTAAACGGTGAATAGTCAGGTTGATTCGGTGATCGGTGACCCTGCCGTCGGGAAAGTTATAGGTACGGATTTTTTCTGATCGATCACCGCTTCCCACCAGGTTACGTCTTGTTGCTGCCTGTTCGTCCGACTGCTCGGTTTGCGCCTTATCCATCAGTTTGGCCTGGAGCAGACTCATCGCCCGGGCTTTGTTCTTGTGCTGGGAACGTTCGTCCTGGCATTCGACGACGATACCCGTTGGTAGATGGGTCAGCCTGACCGCAGAATCAGTTTTGTTGACGTGCTGACCACCTGCGCCTGACGCACGAT